>CAJCHQ010000100.1 GCA_903970295.1 Bryobacterales bacterium | reverse complement strand
GACTCAGCCAATCGATGGTTCTGGCAGACGGGATTTGGTGCTGCATCAGCTTTGTTGAAAGTACCACCATCTGTGGTGTCGACATGCTTCCAATACTTCGTCAGTCAAAAAACCGCTCTCGTAGTGATTACAGTTGTAGGTTTGATGCTGATGAATTTATTCAAGCCTAAGGTGTCGAAGGCGTCTTAGTCGAAGGCGCAGCAGTCGAAGGCGCTGCAGTCGATGGCGCTGCAGTCGAAGGCGCCTGTCCTGCCGGCGCAAAGATCGCTTCAGGTTTCTTCGCTTTAGCAGAAGCCTGACCCAGGTCGTTCGGATGCTCGGCTTCTTTGTCGACAGGTTTGATTTTGACTTTGTCCTTGATGTTTGGATCCTGGGCTAATGCTTTCGTTTCCCACATATGGGCAGCTTTTTCTTCGCCCAGCAAATGCATCGCGTAAGACATGCACAACAACGCCTCGGCATTGGTCCCTTCCCTGGGCAGCACTTTTTCGAGCCGAGTCAGTGCCGCTTCAACACGACCCAGCTCCAGAGCAGCCCGAATGTAAGTCACATTGGCATGGCTGCTTAATTTAACCTGCATGGCTCGAAAAGCAGTGTTGAGAGCGAACTCAACGTATCTTCTGCCACCAATTTGCATAGCAGCGTCGGCCATCGGTTCGAGATAATCAGAATTATAGGGGTCGATTTGACTAGCTTTTTGTAGCTCTTGCAAGGCGGGAAAGGGTTGGTTTTCGCTGACATAGGCTTGACCGAGGGCAACATGTAAAGTCGGGCTGTTTGGACGCGTTACCAGAGCTTCTTGTGCGTACGTCTTCACTTTTTTCCAATCATGATTTTTAGCGCAAGCATCAACCAGGTCCAGCGTATAAATTGAAACCTTATCTTGACAGGTTTTGCGCGCCTTGGCTTCGTCATAGGCACGCTGGAAATAGGATTGTGCAGGTTGATACTGTCTCAGACCCATCTGAATACCACCCTTAGCAGACCATGCCGGTGGGCAGCCAGGGTCAAGTTTCAACGCCTTCTGCGAACATTCGTTAGATTGATCTGTTTTGCCTGAATATCGATAAGCATCGGCCAACAAACCCATAGCTCTTGCGTCGGTATCATTTAGATTGCATGCCTGCAGCCAAATCGCTTCTGGATCCAACCAAGTCGATTCTCTCCACAGCGTCAACCCGGCAAGCAAGACGCCTACAGCAACTGTCGCGATCAGAGCGGGCTTGGAGTAAGAATTCAACGTAATTGTCCGAGTGGATCCGCTCTTCGCCTGGGGGTAGAGATATGTCATCACAAACCAACTCGCAAATAGGCAAAGTCCAGCCACGCTTATGTAAAAACGTTGGTCCGAAACAATCTCGTTTTGGAGCACGAGAAAATTCGGCAGCAGTCCCAAAACCGTCAACAACATTGCAAAGAATAGGAATGCATTTTTGCGCAGCCACCATAAGCTGGCGATCATGCCAAACGCCACTATCAGTCCCACAATCGCCAGGGGGTCGGAAAATCCGTCGGCAACCGCCATTGGCGGTGCGGGGCTCAAGCCCACCGGGACGAAAAAGCAGCGTAGAAAATACGTGACCAAGTCTTTCGCCTGCGTGGCCACATAGGCCACCGGTGAAAGTAGCTTGAGGTCGACGCCGTTATCTAACACCGGGGGACGACCGGCGAGTAGAGTCAGGAAACTACCCGCGCCCAACAAAGCAAATAACGTCAGGTCAATCCATCTGTCCTTCAGCCACTCGGACATGGTCACTTCCCTGGGCTTGAGCAAGAATATGAGAGAAGTGATGGAAAGCGGAATTGTCATACCTAGCGGGCCGCATAATAAGCCGATGGCCATAAAGACCAGGCACAAAAAATAATAGCCGACCAAAACCAGCAAAGACTCGCAATTGAACCCGAGCAAAAACAGATTCAAGCAAAGGAAATAATTGCATGCCACAAGAAGCGGCCCCCGTCCAGAGATGTAGGCAACGGCGCCGGTAGCCAGCGGATGAACAGCCAATAACAGTGCGGCTATCAACCCGGTGACGTAAGGATCGAATTTAGTTCGCTCATCAGCTTTCAGCCAGCGCATAATGTGCACGACAAAAATGTATAGATAAATACATGCCACCGCATGCAGTGTGATGTTGACGAGGTGAAAATAAGGAATTTGCTTTGGAAATGAAATCGAATCGAGGGCATAAGTCAGCCGAGTCCATGGCCCAGTCAACGGATACAGAACTGACTGATTGATAATCGACGCTACAAACTCGCTATCGCTGACTGCTGTAGCAAGAACATTGTAGTTGAGCGAGTCGTTGAAAACATTGCCACCATTGAGACTCCACGCATACAGAACAAAGACAACAATGAAAATGATGGCGCTGAACCCAGTCAATCTCTTCCAATCTGTCTTGTCGCCAGCAAGCACCGTCGGCAGCGGTTCGGGCGCCGTACCATCAAAAAGAGCCGAACGCCAGGTGCGACGAATTTTAGTCGGTGTTAGCTTGACCAACTTAGAAATATCGGGCGCTTTTTTCGCTCGCTGTTCACTATCGTTGGGATTTCCGCTTGTTGGCATAAACTACCTATCTGAAATCAGGTTTGCCGCTGCCTATCCATTCTTTGAAGGAGGGGGGATCCTGGGCGACCGCACTGCCATTGTGAGGGTGACGGTCCTGACTGAAATAACCTGCAAGTAATTCGTTGTATCTGGCCACGTCGTCGGCTGCAAAAGTTGGGGCTGGTTTGACCTTCCCTTTTGTTTTACCCAAATTTGGTTCATCTTTGGAGTGGGAAAGTGATTCAGCAATGAGCGCAGAATTTGCTGCTTTTATGCGATCGTCGCTAACAAACTGCACTTTTCTCGAGGAGCCGGCCCCTACACCGCTCTCGGCTGGTTTCGCCAGCGCGTCAGAATTGTCTGCACAGCTGGCGGAGGTCGTATCCAGATCTGGCGGGGGCGGCGGAACAGTGGACTTCACGGTCTCTCTGGTGGCGACCACAGAGGTTTGAGATTTGATTTTCGCGTTCGTTTCCAAAATACGGCTCTTACTGGAGGTTTGTGCCCTGGGGGTTGCTTGTACTTTCACGGCTACTGGCACTTTGCCCGGCGCCAAAGTGTCGGCAGAAGAATTTATGGTAAAGGCATCCTGTAAAGTCTTCAGCTTCGCCGCGGCAATTTTGGACTCCGGCAGATCAGGTGGCACATCGCGCAAATCTTTCATGGCTGAAGGCACAGATTTCTTGCTGAGATAATCGTCGGATCTAGCAATCAAAGCTCGAGCCAGCAACGAGAGACTCGCACCCTTCAGCCTGCCACCGCGATCCATGTAGAGCCGCTGCATGTCTTCCACGGCTTCCAGGAAATTGCCTTTATTCAGCAGCTCGCATGCGTGATCGCAGATGAATTTCTCGCTGAAAGAGTCGTACGAATTAGCAATGGTGATAACGAAAAATGGCGTAGCAGCCAGAACAATCAGGGTGAGGATAACAATCGGCAATTGCACTGCCGGCTTGGCCGAATTTGGATTGAGAGCCATACTGAACCATCTGCGTTTTGGCTGCGCTTCAGGCTCGAGAGTCGAATAGTAGCTGGGTACGTCAACGGGCTCGATTCCATCATTTCGGCTAGTGGGCCACAAAGCCGGCGAGCGCACAACTGCAGGCACATCCGCAACTGGAAGAGGGTGCCCACAATCCTGGCAAAACCGATCTTCAAGACTGGTCTCGCCCTGACATTTTGAGCAAGCCGAGCGGAGATGATTCTCAATAACAGATTCCGGCTTCATAAATATGTACTAAGCATATGTCCCAGATTCTTTTCAGCAATACCCAAGGCTGGCTTGCCACGCCCGATTCGGCGCTTTGTCATATTAGCATTTGCTACGAAATTGAGGGTCCATGTTTTATCAGCATGATCGGCTGCGGCCAAGTGGTACGATTTACTTCCGGCACGAGCTGGTAAGCCAATGAAAGACCCAAAATTCGACGCCGAAAAGGCCGAATTCATACAATCTGTTAAAGCCTTATACATCCCATTCTCGCTCTTTCTTGCTTGCGTGATTATGGCGGC
>CAJCHQ010000099.1 GCA_903970295.1 Bryobacterales bacterium | reverse complement strand
ATCCCGCTCGGCAGTCGTGCCTCATAGAAATTCAGGTTAATCACGTCGCCGACTTTTAAAGTTCCACCAAGCGTTGCCGTCACTGAGCTACCGTAGAAAAATCCACCCAGCCCATTAGCGAAGGTGAAGGTTTCAGCCGGCGTGCTCGCAGCACTGGTAGAAAACGAAGAATTCCGTTGTACCCCAAAAGTAGCGATACTTTTTTCAAGAAAGTTCTGACGCTCGCCTGATCGCTTCTTCAGCAAAATTATTGGCCATAATTTGCTCTTGCCATTGTCCCGTTGTTGGGTCTCGCAGTGGCAATACTGGGAGCAGCATATATCCCAATTGTTCAGCCTTTTGAGATGCTGCTGCTCTTGTCGGCACTTGTAATTTAAAGAGGATCCTCTCAATTTGTTTTTCTACAGCTTGCAGCTTGATGCCGAGTTCTTCTGCAATTTCTTTGTTTCGCAACTCAAGTCGAAGTAATACTTCATTCTCTTGGACTGTCAAAGCGAATGTTGCAGTGCCTGCTGATGACTGGGCGATAAATCTCGCTATTGCCGGATCGCAGTAAGGTTTGGAATGGTCTAGCTGTTGTATTGCCTTAAATAACTCGGCCGGTCCTGAACACTTTAGGCAAATTCCTTGCATACCCGCTCGAAGCAGTTGATAGTAGTACCGAGTTGCATGATAGGAATCGGTAAAAAACAGGAAGCCAGGATGAGGGAGAGTTCTCTGAGTCTCCCTGCAAACCGCAAGGCCGTCGAGTTCGTCAAGATCGACGTCAATGATCACAAGATTCGGACCTAGACCACGAATGAGTTCAATAGCTTCTTGTCCGGTCGATGCCTCAGCGATGATGGTCACAGAGCTTCCGATCATAGCTCTAAGACCTTGGCGAATTAGGCCTTGTCTGTCACAAATAATGGTTCTTGGATTTCCAGTCATGATGGGGACGTCGGGCCAGTCATGTGACACCATTGGTCCAACATTCACTCTGCCCTTGCGACTCGAACCGCTGGGCGCAGATTGGACATTTGTTTTCGGTGGTTGATAATGAGAATCTGACATGTTTTTTCGGTTCTTTGATATGAACTTTCGACCGACCGAATCTGATTGCAATAATATGAAAGCAGTTGGGCAGCGTTCTTTAAGTTTGGACCTTGGAGATCTGAAATATGATATGCCGATATCCCAGCCAATTGCTATAGGATTGACCGGAGGAACGAGCGGTCCGATTGGAAGTGCACCTACCTGGAGTCCCTGCAGGTCACCTAGGTTTGTTGGCTCATTACGCACATATGCATGCAGATTGACGCCGGCTTTTTCAGCAAGGGGGTCCCGACTCATCCATCTACCTAAATTCGAATTGTAAGCGCGATGAACGGCTAGATTCAGCACACTTGCCGCATGAAAGTAATAGCCCGCATATCATCAACAACCTTTAAATTTCTGGTTTTGTTTTTGGCTGGCATACACTAAACTCGCTGTCGCTATTTGTCTATCACCATGTTGACACAAAGGGAACGGGTGATATTAGGAAATGCCCAAATATGAGTCTTGGCAAGCCTTCTCGGCATATCATATCATTGCCGATGATTGGCAGTGCACCAACCGGGAAGCTAAATTGCTTGAGTTAGCCTCGCTGAAATTGGGACGAGGCAAAATATGCATCGACAGCCAACTCGGCAAGGGTGCCGCTTTTGGTTCCGTCTGCCATTGAATAGCAAGGATGTCGGTTTTGAGCAAACCTGGCAGTGTATCCATAGTGAGTCCTCACTACCCGAACCCATCTTCAGGGTTCGGCTTCGATAACCCAGGGCGGACGCCAGCGACGCCAGGACAACCTGGACTTGGATTGGGAGTACAATGGAACAACGGACAGACAGGTATTGCATTCCCCGCGAACTCGAAAGAATTAGTGCATGCTAGGTTTCAGTAAGCAATGCCAACTCCTGTTCCCATTCATGCTTGCCTTTGATCGCTTCGCGGACGTACTGCTTCTGCGCGAGAATACTATAATTTTGCTCGCGATATGTGAGTTATTTCAATATTTCTCTGTGCGATGCTGATCTTGTATGCCTTATTTTAGTGTCTTTTCCGCCACCGACCGCCAGTCGAGAATGAGCTTGCACACTTAGCGCCAGAAGCAATGCTCAAGGTTCCACCGAAGCATGGATGGAATTCTTGCAGTGCGATGGTTACACTCGTTTTTCACTTTGATTGTGGCAGATAAAGTTGCTTCCAATTTTGCAGGATCTTCTGATGCTCCGGCTGGGTTATTCTGCGACCACACCTCTCAAGGAAGTGGATTACTGCCTCATTGTGCCCATCTAATAACAACGCCTTAGCTAAACTCATGTCCGGTCCCACAAGTTCGAAAATAGCAGATGTATCAAACGCTGTGGATTGATCCAAATGGGAAAGTGCTTTTTGTGTATCGTCGTTTTTCATGGCTATGTTTCCTAAGACTGTATGGGCTGAATGAATCGCCCAACCGAAGTCCTGATCTGTAGTGCACTTCTTGACGGACTCTAATAAATCCGTAGCCGCACGTTCCGCCTGAAACCACAGTCCCGCTAAAAATGCCAGAGAAGCTAACTTCCCCCTCGCCTCTAATTCACTGTCGTCTCCGCGGCCAAGTGATATCACCTTTTCGCAACAGGAAATCGCTTTACTAACTGCGGAGGAATCTTCGATTGCATTTGATTTATATAGATCTGCAAGCCGCAGAAGAACGCGCACATTCTGAGAATCTACCTCAGCCGCCTCGAGCAAAACACGCTCATGGAAGCTCTTTTCGCCATTGGCTTCGAAGTAATATGATGCGTTCAAAAGCGTCGCTACAGTGACATTTGGCGATTCGACCTGGCGTAACCAATGCTCAGTGACTTCGCTTCTATCTGCTTCTCGAACCATAAACATGCTGAGGAAGGCAATCTCTTGATCGCAAACATGGTCAATAATCCATATGATTTGCTCTATTTCCTCCTTTCTAAACTTATCCGGTTGAGATTTGAAGTATCCGAGTAACTTAATTCTTGAAGGAAGGTCAAAGGGATCTTCCTGCACGCAGGACCGAACGAGTTCAGCTTCGCTTGTCGTGAGACTACGGCCCTGCGCCTTTAATTTAATCAGATCTGATACTTGCATATCTACTATTCTACACAAGTGAGGGAGTCGAACCTATTCCCAAATGCCATTTAAGATAACAGACGCGCTCCCAAAGTGTTGCGCAAGGAGCATCGATCATCATGGTCCAGGAATGCGGTTATCTAAGTTTTATGCTCGTCATTTATTGGCATGTCACCTTCTCCTCCCACTAGTCGGGCTGGCTAAAAGGGCCAGGTTCCTTTGGCTCAGGCTGTGTCGACTGTTGTGGTGGTGGAGTGCTTGGAGGAGGCGGAGGCGGTGGTGCCGACCCACCATTGCCAGGACCTTTACCTGGGTCAGTTGGAGGATTGGATGGGGGAGGAGTCCATGGTGTACAAGGTATACCTGCATTACACCTCTCAAGGCAGGGAACGTAATAGTCTCTCCATACCGATTGCCACGCGTCGCCCCGACTAATCCTCAACATTGCATTATCCTCACAACACTTTTGACATTCAGCCGGACTCTGCGGGGGGGGGTGCCTTCGGGCAGCCTTTGCGTCTATTCGGAGGGGGTCTGCGTGCGGAAGCCACCAAGCCGAGGGGATCAGTTAGAGAGATTGGATCATTCTGTGCATATTTATACAAGTTTGGTCCGTCACCGTCCTCCTCCATAGGGTCTCTGCTTAACCACCTGCCCAAGCTTGAGTTATAAGCCCTGTGCACTGCCAGACTCAGGCCGCTCGGGACATGGAAATAATATCCAGCATATTGAAAGGCTGAAGGCAGGCTGCTTTGAAGCTGAGTGACTCTGCCATTAGAATCATAACCGTATTGCGCTTGGATAATTCCACTACTATCTGTCATCTCTCGAACAGAGCCGAGGTGGTCTTTCGCATAAAAGTAATTGCTGCCGCTGATGGTTTGGCCGTAGTCAAAGTACTGACTGAGCAGAGTGCCGCTTCCGTCGCGAGCTTCGCACATTTTGTCTGCACACCAGATGAACTGTTTAGTCGAACCAGTTGACTCAACAATCTTGACGGTGTGCCCAAATTGGTCATACGTGAATTGACTGGTGGCCGTTGACGGATAAGTGATCCTTATCAGGCGATTCTCGGCATCCCAGGAATAAGCATTGGTGCCGTCAGACGTCATGTTTCCGTTCGCATCGTATGTAAGCGATGTGCTCGGTGTGCCGGTTGCCGAAACGAGATAGTTATTGGTTTTGGTATTATTGCTGCCATCAATTGTCGTTACAGAGGCAGCGCTTGTCCCAGCC
>CAJCHQ010000098.1 GCA_903970295.1 Bryobacterales bacterium | reverse complement strand
CGTGCTGCCACCAACCAAAATGATGTGATCGATTTTGTCTGTGGACAGGTCAGAATCTTCAACAGCTTGCTGTAGCGGTCCCAGAGTCGCTTCCACAAGGTGAGCTGTCAATTCATTGAATTTAGCCCGGGTCAATGTCGTCTCTAGATGTTTTGGCCCGGTCACGTCAGCTGTGAGGAAAGGCAAATGCACTTCGCTCATCATGGCTGTGGATAATTCGATCTTGGTCTTCTCGGCCGTTTCTTTCAGTCTTTGCGTGGCCATCAAATCATTGGCCACATCAATTGAGGTTTGCTGCTCGAACTCGGAAATCATCCAATCGATCACGCATTGATCGAAATCATCGCCACCGAGGCGGTTGTTACCGCTCGTCGCTTTCACTTCGAAAACGCCGTCTGTAATTTCGAGAATGCTGACATCGAATGTGCCACCACCAAGATCGAAAATCAATACGGTGGCTTGCTCTTGCAATTTGTTCAAACCATAAGCAAGAGCACTGGCAGTCGGTTCATTGATGATACGCAACACATCGAGACCGGCAATTTGTCCCGCGTCGCGAGTGGCTTGTCTCTGGGCGTCATTGAAGTAGGCAGGCACTGTGATCACTGCCCGCGAAATTTTCTCACCCAAGTAAGCCTCGGTGTCGGCCTTGAGTTTTTGCAGCACCATAGCTGAAATTTGTTCGGGGCTATGAGACACACCATCTATGGTGACGCGATAGTTCGTACCCATCTCGCGCTTGATCGATTGAATCGTGCGCGATGGGTTGGTCACGGCCTGGCGCTTGCCCAGCTGCCCGACCAGACGTTCTCCGGCTCTGGTGAAAGCAACAACGGAAGGCGTCGTCCGTGCGCCTTCCGCATTTTCGATGATGATCGGCTTGCCGACTTCCATGATGGCAACACAAGAATTTGTGGTGCCCAAGTCAATGCCGATGATCCGATCGCTACTCATCTAGCACCTGTTTCTTAGCCGCTGCCGTTTCGGCGAAATCGGCTTCTTTGCCTGGTTCTTCATCTTCGATATTCTCGGGAATTTCGTAAACCCGATCGGGATTGCTACCTGCTTCCAGAAACTGATTGGGATCGTAAACGGGGACATCGGCTGTAGCCAGAGGATCATAGTCTTTTTCTGGTGGGGCGGATTTGGCCGCTCTGCCCTGACCAATTGCTTCCTTCAATTTCTCGATATCTATCTCTTGAGTCGGTGACGAGCTGCTGGAAGCCTCTCCGCTCGCCAGGACATTGTCCTGCTCTTCAGCATGCTTCTCGTCAGCTGGCTTCTCGTCAGCTGGCTTCTCTTCAGCTGGCTTCGCCTCTGCTTTGCTTTCTGCCTCCGAATTTGATTCAGCTTCGACTTCCTCAGACGCACTGGGCTCAGGCACCACATCTGCTTTGGCAGGAGCGGCCGGTTCAGGTGCAGAAGAAGCCGGAGCAGTCGCAGCTGGTTCCTGTGGTGGTGCGGCTTTAGGCACGACGATTCCACTTTCGTTGGAAGCGACATTGACTAACGACGGGCGAATAATTTTGTCACCCATCATGTAGCCTTTGCGCAAATCTTGCACAACGGCACCATCCGGAAACTCGTTGGTTTGTACTTCTTGCACCGGTTCGTGAAATTTCGGATCGAACGGTTCGCCCACGACCTCCATCGGTTTGATGCCGAGCGGCTCAAGAGTTTTGGCAAAACGCGCAAAAACAAGGTTGAGACTTTCAGTCACGCTTCTTGGGTCCGAAACTGTAGCCAGCACTGCTTTAGCTCGATCGAGATCATCTAACGCCGGTAAAATCGCCACTACCGCCTTTTGGATGCCCAGATTGATAGCATCATCACGCTCACGGTCGGTGCGTTTACGATAATTTTCAAAATCGGCAAGGATGCGCTTGTAATAATTTTCCGCTTCAGTCTTGGTCTTTTCCGCTTCAGCTAATTCTTTTTCCA
>CAJCHQ010000097.1 GCA_903970295.1 Bryobacterales bacterium | reverse complement strand
CCTTGATAGGCCCCCGCGTAACGCGGATTTATAGACAGAGCTTTAGAAAAATCTTTATCGGCGCGAGCGAATTGTTTTGCGACTGCATAACTGCCTCCTCGTTGAGTAAGCAGTGCTGCGCTAATCGGACTGATTTTCAGGGCCTGATCGAAATCGGCAAATGCGTTTTTGAATTTTTTTGCTCTCATCCACGATTGAGCTCGGCCGGCGTAAGCCTCAGCATTTTTCGGATCGATCTGAATCGCCGTATCGTAATCTTTGATCGCTTTATCGGTTTGCCCGTTCCATGAATACGTCGCTCCTCTGCGCGTTAAGAGAGCGACATCTTTGCCCTTCATATTCAAGGCTGTAGTGAAGTCTTGTATTGCTGCCTCTCGGTTGCCTAGCATGTAATTGGCGATACCGCGATTCGCATAAACGTATTCTTTGCATGCCATTGGACGTAGCTTTATCATTTGATTGCAATCATCGAGCGTCTGTTTGAAATCTCCGAGAGTCACACAGATCGAGGCTCTACGTTCCAATGCAGCAAAGTCTCTTGGGTTGTCGGCTAAAACAATGTTGAATTCAGCTAGCGCGTTCGCTTCTTGCCCAAGCTTTGCAAACGCTCTGCCTTTGACATAATGTGCTGCTTGCAAACCAGGATCGAAAGACAAAGCAGTGGAGACATCTTTCATGGCCAGATCGTAATTTGAGCCTAAGAGTCGATCTTCGGCTTTTCGAACATAAATCAGGGCGAGAATTGAGCGTTCTAGCACGATCGATGTGATGATCATGCTGATTATTATGCAAGCAGCATTGATTTTGTTGCGGTGCTTGGACCAGATATTGGCACCGCTTTGCTGGAGCCGGTCCGGCAGATTGGGTGTCGGCGCTTTTCCGTGAAATTTGAGACGCATCGAAGCGCTTTGATCGACATCAATTTTTTCGATCGTGGATTTTTCTTCGCTTACGCTTTTTACTTTGTCTTCTGGGATGTTGGCTTTTGCTTTGCGAGCCGCTGCTATAACTCGCTCTGTCCAGCTCTCCTCTTGGTCTGGCGTGCTTTCATCGGCGCTCACAGTTTTAGGCACTACTGGGGGAGTCGCCAGCGGCAGAGGGCGAATAGTTTCACCTTTTTGACCTGACAGAACGCGGGCTGCCCATGTTCCAACTTCAGCGCCCTCAGCAGCCGATGTTATCGCCACCGGTTGGGGCTCTAACGTCAGTGGCTCTGGCTCGGGTGAATTTGCCACCGGTGGTTCCAGGGCCGCGGGCTTCACGACCGTTGGTTTTGCAACTGGTGGTGCCAGGACTGGTGATGCCACTGCTAGCCTGTCAGCAACGCTCTTTTGATCTGCAACAGATTGTTCGACTGAAAGGCCGAAGTGCTCGAGTAATGAGAATAAATCGTCGTTTTCGGGCAGGTCGGCATAAACATACTGTCCGTCAGCAGTCGCTGTGTTTTTAAAGACATAAATCGAGGTCTGCTTTTTGTCATTGACGGCATCCTGCGAGCTTTTATCCGGCGACTTTTTCGTTTGCTCCGTAGCTATCTGGTCGGATGCGTAGTGGGGAACGACGACTTTATTTTCGCTGGGTGCTGGTTGCGCTTGTTGCGCTCGATGATCTGAAGTCTCTTCCGAAACTAGTTTTTTGACGTCGAGTTTTAGTGTCTGTTGTAGATTGGTACCAAAGCCGTCTGCGGTGGGAATGAATGTAAAACTACCTTTGCGCATGGCCAAAAGTTTGGTCAGCGCTTGTACTCCTTTTGCTCCAGTGCTGTTCTCATAGGCACCCGTGATATAGCGATTCTGAATCAGGGCGACATCGCCTGCGATTTCGTTATTGTTTTCAATGCGCAAAATGCCGTCATCGATCTCAGTGCGGCCGACAATTTCTTTGAGCGCCGGAAATAACCCAGTCGTGGGTGAGATAAGTCCCTTTATCGGAGATGTCATTGGTTGGCGTAGAAAAAGCTGGATCGAGATACTATAAGTGTATATTCCCACTTTTTATTCGCCAGTCCAGGATGACTAAAGTCACGGATCAACCGCGCGTAATGACAAAAGTCACTTGTTTGCTTCTTTGTGACAAAAGTCATCTTGATTATGTCTGTGACGGTGGTAGCATGAGTCTGTTAGTACGTTTCGCTTACACCGATTATGACTTACCGGAAACAAAAAGGAAGTCTGTTGGCTGAGTATCCTGCGGTGCTCTGGATGCTACTTTTCGGCATTGCTTTGCCGATGATTTTGCTAGCATCAATTGGTTATCGCGGGTTGCTTTTTTACTTCGCGGTTCGCGACAGTTGCTATAAAGCTGCCAAGGCTGCCTCTTTTTCAAGCGCACAAACAATTGCCACAACAGCTTTCAATACTGAGGTCGCAGCTTGGCATGGTATTGGTGGCACCGAAACAATCTTTATCGTCACTAAGCCCCTGAATGGCAATGCACCGAGTGTTTCCAGCACGTTCCTGCCGGCGGGTAGTGTCAACACGAATACAAACATCTACTTTATACGTGAAATCGGTAACGGTACCATCCAGCCGCTTGTGTCGGCCGGATCGCTTCTGGGACTTAATATTCCAGGTTTGAGCGGGCCTTTCCCCTTGCAGATAAAGTATGACACTTATGTGGAAAACCCTTCCGGATTAAGAATTAGCCCGAGGTAAAGGTGTAGCTATGTTGAAAAAACGCAGGAATTCACCGCGAAAGGCCACGGGGGCAAGTTTCGTAGCCCTGATACTAGTGATCGCTTTTTTCGTGGTTCTGCCTCTCTCATTATTGGGATTCGAGTTCTCCAGATTTTTGCTAATGCAACAGCAACTGCATGCCGTCACTGATTCGGCGGCGCTGGCCGGCACCGCAGCTCTCGCTAGTTCACCGCAGGGTTTCACGTATGCACAACTGCAGACGCTGGCGATGAATGTAGCGGCTCAAACCTTCGAACAAAATAGTATTCTGCAAACGAATTTCTCTCCGGCCAATGTCGTCACTCACCTGAATACTGGTCAAAGTCAGGCGGCCCCACCAGCTCATACGGCTGTTCTCAACATCACCCTGCTCGATCAAAATGGCAATCCGCAGCCGATTGGAAGCACATCGGCTACGACTATGCAGATTCAAGGAATTTACAGTGATACTCCTATTTTTGTTGGTAATTTGTTGACCATTGCTCATGTCGAAACCGCCTGGGCTGTCTCCAACGGTGGCTTGCCTCAGCTTGATCTGGCGCTCTGTTTCGACATTTCTGGCTCGATGGATGATCAGACTCCGGTTGTGCTGGTTAACCGTTACTGGGACCCGACACATAATTACTGCAGCTACAAACAGGTCGCTGCGGGCACAATATTTTCTTTGTGCGGTCCACCCGATACAGGCACCGGCTTAAATGCGACGCAACCGCAAAATTTGTCTTTCGCTGCCTATGGACCGCCGTCTAATCAGCATACATATGTATTTTCCGAGAGTTCGTATGCACCCAATTCGCCAAATCCTTTGCTGGGGCTGCGGGCGAATTCCGCATTTCCTGCAGGCGTGCTGACACCCGAACAGGGACGACCACCCGGAAATTTTCAGAAAAGTAACCCTGCTCTTCTGAATGGCAACGGGCTCAACCCGTTTGCTTATAGCAACGGCTTCACGGACATGGTCGTCCTTGTCAATGGTTGGGACGTTGAAACATGTGTGGAAGCCTCGCGCGGAAATCTGGAAGATGCGGTCAATCTCAAAAATGGCCAGGGCGGCATCAATATCAATCCGGCCATCGCCGCTCCAGCTGCCGGTAGTTACAAACAGTACTGGAGTGCAGTCTCGCAAGCCGCAAGCCCGATTGGTTTGGCCAGGACTGCTGCCGCCAACTTTTTCAGTACGATGAATATCAGCACCAACGGTCATTTTATGTTGGAAACTTTTACCGACACCCCGGGTGTAAGCGCCACTGGACTTTACACCGGCACCAATGACAATGTCGATGCCAACTATGCAGCTGGAGGCACAGGACAATTCGGTCTGCCTTTGATCGCGTTGGACAAGACCCAGTCTAATTATCAGCAAGTTCTCAATGCCATTCAGGGATCTGCAGGTCCACCGGTCACCGGGCCTTTAAATGCCGAAGGCAACACCGACATTGCCGACGCCTTGGCTGAGGCGATCAAAGAATTGACGAATTCAGCGCAGTTCAGACCAGCAGCTAAAAAGGCAATTGTGCTATTTACCGATGGGGTGCCGAATCAACCGGGAGGCACGATTGCTGCCGGAGATGCTGCTGCCCTCGCCCAGGCGCATGTGGCGAACGGGAAAAATATTCCGATCTACACGATCGGACTTTCACAAAATCCGCAGATCAAGCCACTGGAAGATCAACTTCTTGGTGACGGGCAAGGTGGAAGCGGTAACGGTATCGCGCAAATTTCCGGCAACAGCGCCATCTATGTATCTGTCACCAATCCCACCCAATTAGACCAGGCATTCCAAACCATCGCTCGTTCGTTAGTAGTATTGCAGTAAGGAAAAGAGCAAATCATCATGAATGCTAAATCAAGCTTCGGGAAGAGGCAAAAAAACGGCAGTTCAGCAATCGAGGTCAGTCTCGTCGCTGTAGATCGGAAGAGCACACGTC
>CAJCHQ010000096.1 GCA_903970295.1 Bryobacterales bacterium | reverse complement strand
CACCGCCGCCCCCGCGGCCCAGCCGTGATCCGAATAAACCTCCTGATCTTTCCGGTAAATGGGAAGTCGGATTCGAATATCAATTCCGCACGGTGCAATCGCAGATGTTTCTCGAGCAAGATTGGGAGGGCATCCATGGTC
This sequence comes from Bryobacterales bacterium, assembly GCA_903970295.1. The sequence continues at coordinate 2,076 of CAJCHQ010000096.1, read as the reverse complement.
ATGGCATGGATGACAATCACGAAAAATTCATCATCCAAAATGCATCTTACAAATTTCCCAGTGTGACAATCGTGCGCAAATATCCGCGCACGACAGCTCAACCGCCGCCCGATGCGAAGGGCAAAAACCCCAAGGGTAAAGACAAGCCGACCGAACAATTCGCGAAAACAATGGTTTTCAAAGGCGACGTGTCATGGGTCGACGACAGTGATTACCAGGGACCATACATGGCCGGCAAAACAGATGGCGGCGGTAAATGGGAAGCCCAACTCGTCAAATGAGCCCCACCCGCAATCAAAATCGCCAATTTAAATTACACCCAGTCGTTGGCCGACTTTTTTGAAAGCCTCGAGCACCCGATCGAGATCAGCCAATTCGTGCGCGGCTGAAATTTGAGCGCGTAAACGCGCTTCGCCTTTGGGCACAACCGGGTACCACAAACCTCTGACGTAAACGCCTTCAGCCAGCAAATCCCGGCTCATGTCCATGGCCGTAGCCGCTTCGCCGACCATGACCGGAACGATCGGATGAATGCCCGGCAGGATTTTGAATCCTAACTTAGTGATCTCCCTGCGGAAATATTCGGTATTAGATTTCAACTTCACAACCAGACTGTTGTCTTCCTCCAGCATCTTGAGAGCTTCGATCGAAGCGCAAACAATAGTTGGCGGCAAACTATTGGAGAAAGTATACGGGCGAGATTTCTGGCGCAGAAAATCAACCAGATCTTTTTTGCCGGCGATGAATCCACCGGAAGCTCCGCCCAGCGCCTTGCCCAGAGTGCCCGAGATGACATCGATTTGACCGTGGACACCGCATTGCTCGGCAGTGCCGCGACCAGTTTTGCCAAGCACGCCGGTCGAATGGCTTTCATCGACAAACAACAAAGCATCATGCTTTTTGGCCAGAGCCACAAAATCGGCGAGCGGTGCGTATTCACCTTCCATACTGAAAACGCCATCAGTGGCAATGACCTCGACTCGATATTGACCTTCGTTCTCTTCCAGAGACTGCTTGAGCTGGGCGAAATCGTTATGTTTATAGGCTTTCAAGTCAGTCGTTTTAGTAGCCTGGCGAGCGACTCTGATACCGTCTATGATACTGGCATGATTCAAGGCGTCACTGTAAATCATGTCTTTGTAATTGGAGCGCTCAAGATCATTTCCCAATAAAGCTAGAAAAAACGCTTCGTTGGCCGACCAGCAAGAAGAGTGGAGAATAGAGGCCTCTGTGCCGAAAAATTTAGCGATTTGCTCTTCCAATTCAAGGTGAATTTTTTGCGTGCCGCAAAGAAATCTGACCGAAGCCAGACCATAACCGTATCTTTCCAAACCCATCTTGGCTGCTTCGCGAATGCGCGGATGATTGGCCAGACCGAGATAATTATTGCTGGCCAGCATTACGCAAGACTTGCCATCAACAGTGACTGTGCCGCCCTGCTCGGCATCGATCGGCACCTCGATTTTGTAGGTTTTCGACTGGCGAGCCTTCTGATTCTCCTTTTCCAGGGCGGTATAAAGACTAGCCCTCCCCATCTTGCCGCTAGTCGACGTATTCGATGATGAAGTAACCATTAGTCATCCTCTTAATAATATGTTGTGGCCGTTTCTAATTTCTCTGGGGCTCGAAAACGAGCTTCATCTCTGTGCCCTTGGACAAACGGTCGAACGCTTCTTGATACTCGGTCAAACTGTAATCGCGTTCGCCCAGGACTCGACTCAAATTGCTCTTCAAGTTGAAACGCTCAGAACGCAAGAGCCTGAGCATAGTTTCCCAGGTCTCGAACATTTTGCGTCCGAATATTCCTTTGACTGTAACGCTTTTCCAGATCACTGCGTTGGCGATATCGAATTCAGCCAGAGGCATTCTGGCAATACCCAGAAGCAGTACAGTGCCACCATTGCGCACAATTCGAAATGCATCTTTGTAGGCCGAGGGCGAACCCGACATCTCGAGAACCACGTCGACTCCATTGGCATTCAATTCGAATTTTTCGACGGCCTTATACAGACCCTCAGAACCTTTGCTGACGTCAAAACATTCGCTGGCACCGAATTCTTTGCCCAGAGCAAATCG
>CAJCHQ010000095.1 GCA_903970295.1 Bryobacterales bacterium | reverse complement strand
CACGACGCTCTTCCGATCTGGAAAAATACATTCAATCATTGGCGCAAATTACAGCGGCCGAATATCAAGATCTATCGCTCGAGGACAAAAAGGCTCTCTGGCTCAATGCCTACAACGCTTGCACAATCAAAGTCATTCTCGCCCACTATCCGATTCATGGCAAAAGCTCTTATTATCCGGCCAGCAGCGTGCGTCAAATCCCTGATGTCTGGCAAGCTTTTCATTTCAAAATCGCCGGCAGAGAGTTCAATCTCGACGATCTCGAACACGATATCATTCGCCGCGAATTCCATGATCCACGTATGCATTTCGGTGTTGTCTGCGCTAAAGGAAACGCGCCTTTGCAGGCTCACGCCTTTATCGGAGCGCATTTGAACGAAGAGCTCGATCGGCAAACCGCCAATTTTCTGGGCGACTCACGCAACGTCAAATACGATCAGAGCAAACACATTTTGCATGTGTCCAAGATTTTCAGCTGGTTTCTGCTCGACTTCACTCCTGAAGGATTTTTCAAAGGGCGAAAAACGGCGCCCGCTGATAGCGAGATCGTCGTTGCCTATCTCGAAAAATTTGCCCCTAAAGATTTAAAAGCGCAGCTGGCGGCAACGCACAACAGCAAGGAAATCAAGGTCGATTTTCTGCCATTCGATTGGTCGCTGAACGATGCTGATTGAGTTGGGTGCAAATTGTACATTTTTCACCCGACTCTAGTGGCACCAGTTTTTAATTCTGCATGCTTTCGGGCGTGTCCGATTTTTCCGAGTCTTCCTTAACTTCGTCTGTGGCTTTGCTTTTGGCGGCAACGCTGGAACTTGGCGGAGTGTGCGCTTTCAAACCCATGACGATGAAGTTGGTGACCAGCCCTTGGCGCAAGCTAATGCCCATATTCGGTGCCGGGTCGGGAAGCTGTGTATTGAATGCACCGGTCGAATTGTTATCGAAGTGTCCAACTACGTGCAAGACTTTTCCCTTACCGTAATCGAACGTCGCAGCTAAGATACCCAGCCCATCTGGATCCGATTTGAGCAGCAATCTACTGCGCACGAGAACGCGTGCCTCTCCCATTGCTCTGACACGAACGATCTGGCATTTGCCATCCAACTTCCAGCGGGCAATGGGGGAGAGACCTTTTGTCAGATCCGGATCCTTAGAAACGACGACGGCATCGACGATATCTGGGTACGAATAGCCGCCGTTCCATTCTAGAGCGCCCGGAATCGCCCTGACCAGGCAATTATCGAGAGCCCAGTCGGTTGTGACCAGGTAGCCGCCCTTGCCTACGAACTCTCGAACTATATCCAACGCCGGTTGATTGAGTTCACCGGCACAGTCGACAATCATCACTGCAGTGTTGTGCAGATCGGTCTTGATCAAAGAATTTGGTGCAATTTTGGTAAAACCAAAACCGAAGTTGTGCAAGATGTGACCCGAATCATCCCATTGCCCTTTGACTTCGACAATTGCCTCTCTGGCGTTCAGGGGTAGCCCCGGATGAGTGGCTTGCAGCCAGATTTTGAAAGTGCCGGGACCGACATTCTTTGGCGCTGGATAGGGAGCAATCGGCGCGTCCTTGAACACGTCAGAGGCCTCGCCGTCCAGGCCCTCGGTTCCTTTTATAATTGATGAGACGTTACCCTGCAAAGGCAAGATCTTTCGTCTGGGCGCGCTATCTCCTTGATACATGACTTTCAATTCCGGCGCTCCAGCTGGCGCATGGCCTTGCACCGGCACCTGGATCTCGCTGGGCGACCTGGGAGCGATTCGAAAAGATTGAGTATTCTGGTCTTCCACCCAGTCGGAAGCGATAGCCGGCGTTCCCACGCAAGCCATCGCTAGCAAAGCAAATATTTTTAGTCGATTCAGAATGCCCTACTCCAGAATCACCAGTCTTATTCTAAGGGAATTTTCTGATCGATGCTGGCAAGGGCGCCCAAGCGTGGGCTAGTGAGATTTTGCTTGCAAGTTAACTCCAGCCCGTTTTGGCGCCTGTCCGTCGGCCACCTGGTCGAGATGGTCGGCAAGGACGAATCTTTCATTGACGTTCCGTTCAGTCAATTCGATCACTTTTAGCGCCTGCAAGCGGGTGCTCGTAATTTTGGCGTTGATCAGTCCCGGTTTTTTCAATTTTTCGGCCGCAGTAGTTGGATTTTCTAGAGTTTTGCGGCGAGGTCCAGAAAGACGCGTGTCATTGATTCTTTGGCTAACAGAATCGCCTGGTTGGACGACGACCGTGCTCTGAACACCATGGAAGATTCCATATAGTTTTTCTTTCAAGCGATTGAGCATTGACTTACCTCTTTTTGAATACTCTTATTGGTTTTCGGGGCTTCGCTCGTGAGATTCGGTCAGCGGCCACCGCGAACTTTTGCAATCTGCCCCCGCCTGGCGCTGGGCATTGGATCTTAGTTGTGTCTGAGCGAAGTTCACATTGAATTTCCAGCAGACGACTATCCCATCCTGAACGGGGTGTATGAAAACTATGTGAAAATCCGGATGTTTTTCTCTGACCGGGGTTCTGTACTCCCTGGAAACGCCGCGCACTAAAGCCAGACAACGTCGCAACCGGCGCTCGCTGAAATCGATACCAAGCCTTTCAGTGGCTTGGCAAAACTAGGCGCGTTTACGCACCGGCGTGCGCACTCCTGCCTCAGCATCGTTTACGGAACGACGGATGATGGCCAGCGCTTCGAGGCTTGGCCAAATAATCTCTTTCATCTCTTCGAGCTGATATTCGCCGATTTCTTTGCGCTCGTAACGGCGACAAGTATCTTCCCAAATTTCGAATAACTTTTTGGGGCAACAAGTTTCTCTGGCGCGTTGTTGAAATTGCAACAAGTCAAATGTTTCTAACTGTTCGATGGCCGTGCCCTCCCCGGTCTTCAGTAACAAGAGAATGCTGACAAATGCAGCTTCTGTCAAGTTAGACTTTGTCTTATGTGGCTTCGAATGTGGTGGCATGCCGGGTATGCACTGTATATGGTGTGGGTTCACGATCAGCCTGCAAAGCCTTTGCGCGATAGTCAATCGATTGAATGTCTTTTTTGGCATGGTGGCTGTGTTTGTGCTCCCACGAATGGTGCATTTTCTGAACCGGTGTTAACAGCCCAATGCTTGGCGCTTGAAAATTTGCCAATGTCTAAATCGAGAGTCGTCGTTAGAAATTCAACTGCGTCCTTTCAAAAATCGAGCCGAGGTCACTCCGATATTTCCTCTATATAGACTTTGCCGCTCAGTGTCTGCCAAAATTTAATCTTTGTCCTCATCCTGTGCCACCGTTGGCAATCCGGCTGGGTGGTATTCTCCGCCGGTTGTGCCCGGAGCCCGGGTAAGTAACTGTCGACCAGTGATTTAGCGGAGACCGCTGGCTGTTAAATGGTTGGCCTACATGGGAACTTCCCCATTGTTGGGGAGCAGTGTTGATCGTAATCTGGCTGCACCTCGGCAACCTCATCAGGGCGGATAATGGCACCTCCGAACGGCAAACCACTCGAAACAGATGCGGCCAAACCTCACGCAGTAGCACCGCCAGCTGATCTAGGATCACTGGTCGATTTGGCTACTCCGGCCGCCACCAAGCCCGCGAGCGTACCCAGGCCGGCAGACGAGATCTCGCACGACGGTTTCTTTGCCGCCGCCTTACCGGCAGCCAAAAATGCATTTACCGGCGCCTATCTCAATGTCGCCAAACTGTATGAAGAGCGGACGCTGGGCTTGGAGTCGACCGTCAATTCGCTTGCCCACAAAGTCGGTGCCGGCGATGTTTTTTCGGCACAGCATCTCTCCGCCAAACAAGAGGCTGTGCACAGCCTCGATCAGTCAACGACGAAAGCGGAAGAACAGAAGCATTACGAACAATATTCGGCCGGTTACTGGGGCAACGCGATCGGCAGCACTGGCGGCAAATTGCCATATTATGCAGTGGCTGCGGCAAGCCTCAAGTTGCTTCCTCAAGTGCGGAAGTTTTTCTCGGGTGGTGAAAAAGTTGCTGCAGAAGTCTCGGCCCTTGACAGAGCCGAACTGGAAGTTGCGGGCGCTGAAAGGACTATACAAGCTCTGGCGCGAGCGAGAGAATCGACTGCAGGCGCCGCCCGCGAAACCTCCGTCATGGCTCGCATATCGAAGCCGAAAGCCCTTGGTTTAAGCGCCTTACAGGCCGGCAAGATTGGCTTCGGCGTGGAATTTCTCACGGGCAGCGATCATAACAACGGCTCACTTGGTCAAAGTTTGATCAACCGCACCGAAAATGGTGTGGTGGGAGGAGTTTCATTCGCTACGTTGGCTTTTTCACTCGGTGCTTTAGAGACTTTTGCCGCCCCGGCCGTTAAAGGCGCTCTGCAGGCTGCGACAAAGCCGGTGGCTGAATTTCTGGGCGTGAATGCAAAAAGCGCTGCTGAAAATATTATTGCCAAAGCGACAACTTCGACTTTGAAAGAAGCGGTTCTGACCAAAGCCCAATCGATTGCCTTGAAAGTTCCGTTCACAGCGATTGGTAGCGTCCCTGGTGGCGTCGCCGGATATCTCACGAACGCCGGTATTCATCGCCAACAACTGACTATGGATGGTCTCGTCGACGCCACCGTGCAAAGCGTCGGTGTCGGTGCCATGTTCGGACTTTATGAAGGCGCTAAAACACAGGTTCCCAAAGCGCCTCTGGCTGCGGCACCTGAAGCAGCGCCAGTTGTTGCTCGTGAAGGATCTCCAGTTGTTGCTCGTGAGGCGACACCAGTTGTTGCTCGTGAAGGATCTCCACTTACTGCTCGCGAAACGACTGCACCCGCAGCCGAAACGGCCCCGGCTGCTCGTCGTCCATCTGCTGTTAACCGCGCTGTCGATGCTGTTTCCAGCGCTCTCACCGATACAAAAGCCAATCTTTTGGCCGCGGCGAAACGTTTGGCCGGTGGCGCTCTCTACAATCAATTCGGGCATGGTTTTGCTTCTGACGGTGGTGCCAGCGGTCATCCGGAAGTTGAAGTCAAAGTCAGTCAAGAGATCGCGGTGCCGGTTGCCGAAGGCTTCACGATGCTCCGGGACGCGGCCATGCCTCGCTCTGGCACCCCCGAGCAATTGCGAGATTTTTGCCAGTATGTTCAAGATCACGCGAATTTGTTGCCGGGAATCAAAGACCTGGCCGATAAAACTAACGGCCAGTTTCCTCGTTTAACAGCCTATGCAGAATTGGCTGCCAATCCCGAGATGCGTCAGGCTTTCCTTAAACTGATGGCGATTCCCGCCGATGCTAATCCGGAGTTGATGAGTCAGCCGGAGCATGCCACCCCCGAGCAGAAAGACCTCATGGTCAGTTTGGCCAAGCCTGGGGACCCGGCTCAGAGACGGGCTCTGGTCGACCACCTGAACAAAGTCGTCGATTATTTAAGTACTCTGGATGCGAATAAACCTGAAGCAGCTCGTCTCAAGAGCTTGATCGATCAAGCCGAAAAAGCGCCGATGGAATACACGGTCGCGCCTGCTGACTTGCCGAAGTTCAAAGCGGGTGTAGCCAAATTCATTGATGTCAACAATAATTTCGGCGGCGACCCGGAAAAGTTCGCCACTGCCTTGCATGATTTCAACCGCTGGGTTGCAGAGAATGACAAAACGGGCAAATTCCAGGGTCAGCTTGGGCGCCTGGCCGAGACTCTGCATCGCGGTCCTGAAGTTGGAGATATAGTCGCCAAAGCTTATCAAGGCGATGAAGTACCGGTGCATAACATCGAGGGCTTCGCCAGCAAACCGGCGACGGTTAAAGTACAACCGGCTTACCGAGTCGCTTTCGATACGATCATCAATGGTGCGCAACTGGTTAATATCGGTGCAGAACATCCTGGAGTGCTCGAAGAACTTGGCTCGAGCGCTGCCGAATCCTATGAAACTTTGCGAAACATGGCTCACAGCGCCGATGGAAAAGCAATTGAAGCGCTCGTTAAAGACTATGCAAAAAAATCGAACGACCTTCGCTTCCGCAATTTGATCAACGACGCTTATCTGCCCGAAAATGGTGTTCTCGATCCCGCCAAGCAAGCCAGCCGGACGCCGATTCAACTTTATTCAGCCGAGAATGCTCTCACCTTGGCTCCCACAGATGCTTCCGGACAACCAGTTCACGAAAATCCAGCCGATCCGAATTCACCAATCGTACGCAGTCCTTTTTCACAATTCCAGGATGTTCTGCAAAGCTGGAACCGCGTGCGGCTGAATCCCGATGGCCAGCCAATGTCTGCCGCCGAGAACCGTATTGCCTATCGCAATGAAGTGGTTTCCTATCTCAACGATCATCCTGAATTCAGTCAAGTCGCTCCTAAAGTAACCGACCAATATCTCAATCAAGTCGCGAGAGCTGTTCAAGGAAGATATGCGGAGCTTGATCCCACCACCTCGACGCCCGAGTCTCGCCGCGAGTTTCTGGTCAGGTTGACCAACGAAGATCCGGCCATCGCTCAAGAATTCCCGGCACCCAAGTCGATTGCTCATCGTTATGCGGAGCTGACACCAAATAGTGTCGAAGCCAGCATTCTGGGCCAATATTATTCCATGCCGCAAATTCTGGAATCTTTCCCCGGCGTGAAGCTCGAGAAGCCTGTGACAGAAAACACGGCCGCTGTCGATCTGCAACCGGTTCTGGACAATCTTGCCTATGCCCCCCTGACCAACGATGCTCTTCTCACCTGGCGACAAAATCTGGGCGATCCGGCAGTCGACATGCGAACTGCTCATGGTCGCCGTCTCTGGAACGACGCCGATACAATCGACCATATGCCTGAGAGTGAAAGGCAGGCAGTGGGCGGCGTTGATATTAGAGTGGCTCCGGCAGAAGGAACTATCACTGCTGATTTCGCCAATCATCCGAACGGTTTGACGCGAGTCGTAGACTACACTGATCCAGATCATGTCGGCACTCGAGTGGAAACTTATAAAGCTCTCACCGACGCTCACGGCAATATCACGAGACCGGCGATCGAAGCCACTTTTTTCCCGGATCACACCACGGTTCTCAAAGTTACTCCGGACATCTTCGAAGTCACCTGGCCAAACGGAAACCTGGTCCGCTCGAATTGGGTATTCGATGGCAATGAAGCATTACGTTTAGGATGGCCTGAGAGCGAACCGAATGTGGTGCGCGAAACTGTATGGAACGGCAAAACTACCAGAGTTTATGCCGACGGTACGCAGCACACGCGCGACGTGCCCAACTGGCAAGAATTCAAGCCGGCTGATTTCGATCAAACTCGCCGCATAGCTAGGGCGAATCTTGAAACCAATGCTTTGATGCAGCGGCTGCAAGCCACTCCGCCTGGCGAAAAAGCAGGGGTGGTCGGCCCGGATCAGATAGCTGCAGCCCGAGAGTTGGCGGCTCATCCAGGCAACATGAGCGATCAAGAATGGAATGACTTCTTGTTCAGGATCACGAAACGGTCGACGATTGTGAACGATCAAGTGCCTGGACGCCCTCAGACTTATTCCGAAGATAACATCATCAACCACATAGATGGTTGGCATCAAATCGAAGCACTAAGGGCGCGCTTCGCTGCTGATGGGCCCAAATGGAGGACCCTGACGCAGCAATTCCTGGCCGCGCCGGGGGACCCGCAGAGTCTGACGCACAATCAAACACCTTATCCGGAATGGCTGTCCAACCTCGATCCGGCAACTCTGCCTAGTTGGATGCAATCCGACATTCGGGTGCGCTTCGCCAATTCGAATACGATTCCTGAATCAGCGAAAGCTTATTTTGACAATGCCCCGGCTGCGGTCGGTGAGACCATCGTTGGCAGAGACGGCAAACCTTTCGTCAAGCCGCCTAAAGCCTTACCCACATTGCCAGCCGATACACAAGCTTTGCGTTTGAGTGAGTTGGAAGCACTGGGTGTGTCCAGGCAGGCCCAGGAAACGGCGGCTCGGGATAAGCAGCCTGTGCAAGCATTCTCTGAACCAGTCGCGGCTCGACTGATGGAACTCGGCAAAACTGATGCCAGAGCGTTGTCCGATGTTTTGCGGATCATGGGAGACGGTTTCAAGAATTTCCCGGAATTCAAGCAAGTCGTGAGCATCATGCTTTCAGCCCCTAATGCTGATATCTATTCGATCAAAACCGTCCTCGATGCCATCGACAAATCCAGACAGCTGACCCAAGCCGGCAAGGGCAATCCTCCAGACTTCACCAAACCAGAATTCGTGGCATCGAAAAAACTTGTTGAAAAAGCGATTGATGGCATCACATCAGGACAAGATGCCAAAGATGCGAAAAACCTGGCCATCCAGATCATGGAAGGTAAGATCAGATTCCAGTTCCCGAAAGGTTTGCCGAAAGGCGAAAAACCAGGGCCTATCAATCCTGCTGACTACGCATTGAAGACTCCTAATGTTGATGCAGTTGCTACCGTCAACGATGAATTACCCGGTTTGGCCAAGCCGCCTGAGCCGCCGCCCCCGCCGCCGGACCTGGCGAAAGCAGCTGACGTGGAAGATGCAGCTGGAAGGTCGCCCGACATCGAAATCAATCCTGATGACATGGCGGAACCCCTCGTCGGTCATGATGGTAAGCAGTTCACCAGAGCTGGCGAGTTAGGTGTTAACACAATCGGAGAGCATCAACTCAACGAAGTTGACGATCAAGGTCACCCTAAAGTCATCTACAGACTGTTTGAGCCGTCCGGCAAATCATATGACTTCGATGAGCAACTTGCCGGTGGCAATATCTGGACCGACAGCGAGAATGCAAATGCCAAAATTTGGACCGATCCAGAGTCAGGCCGAATTTGGAATGTGTCAGCCGATCATCCAGGCACTGTTACCTTGCGCGATCCTGAAGCCGGCATCCAGTCGGTTGAAAGAAATCTAACAGCGCAAACCGAAACCACAACAAACGCTGACGGCAGCAAGATCATCAAGAATTTGGCAGACAACACCGAGCAAGTAATTCCTGCTCCCGGCAATCCCAATCCTGAACCCGAACCCAATCCCGAACCCGCTCCGGCGCCAGAGACCACCATCGGTGGTGACACTTCTCCGGATCAGATCCCTGCCGACGCACCGGGCGCAGCGCCTGCCGAAGCACCTGAGTTCATCATGGACAATGGCACCAGATACGATATCGAGGCAGATATTGCCGGCTACCATCTCGGCAAATTCACAGACGATACCGGTACCTTGTACAAATTGTTCGAACCAGCGCCTTCGACAAAATCATTCGATCTGGAAGACGCTTATGGAGACGGCTATCTCTGGCATGACCCAGCCGATCCTGACCAGAAAATGTGGACAGACCGTTTGGAAGAGAAAGCCTGGGACCTGCAAAGCAACACCGACGAAGGCTCGATTTGGACCGAGCGCGGCAATCCCGATAATCGAGTTTTGAATGATGAAAAGGGTCGCAGTTGGAATTTGTCGACCCGCAACAACGGAGATCTGGTCGGAACACGCAGAACCCTTGATCCCGGAGTTAAGAGCCAGCAGTTGAATATTACTTCCGGAGTGGAAAACACACTCATGGAGGACGGCACACGCATCATCGATCACACTAAAGAGAATTGGATCGAAGAAATCGGTCCGAAAGAAAAGGTGAATGGGCGTCAAGTAGATTCATATAGAACAGTCCACTTCGGAGATTCGGTGAGCGTTACCGAAAGACCAGGCAAAGTGCCAACCGAATTGACCGGAGAAATTCCTGGCGGCATCAAGTTCACCAGCACGATCGAGAATGGCGTTGTCACGAACACGCAGTTTACTTATCCGGAAGGTAAAGCGGTCATGCCAGAAGGCACCAAAGCTGTCTTCAAAGATGGCGTGCTATCACTCGAATCACCTGGATTTACGCAAACGTTTTCCAAAGATGGCAATGACGTCCAGGACACTAGCGCGCCCTAGCCTTTGCTCAGAATCTCTTCATAAGCGCGGAGATTGAATTCGTCAAAGACAACGAAGCGCACTTCTTCGATGCTCTCGCGATTTTTGCAGAAGTTACTGACCGTGCTTAGTGCGATTGCGGCGGCTTCATTGATCGGATACCCATATGCACCTGTGCTGATCGAAGGAAAAGCGATAGTTTTGATTTCGTATTGAACGGCCAGTTCCAGGCTGTTTGTATACGCATTGGCAAGGGTCGTGGCCTCATCTGTAGTGCCACCGCGCCAGATCGGTCCGACAGCGTGAATGACGAATTTGACCGGCAGATTGCCACCACCAGTGATGACGGCTGCTCCTGGTCTGCACTGCCCTTGCATGGCACGAATTTGTTTGCATTCTTCGAGGATTGCCGGTCCGCCGGCTCGGTGAATGGCACCATCAACGCCACCACCACCAAGCAATGATGAATTGGCCGCGTTAACTATTGCTTCGACTTGCTGCCGCGTTATGTCACCTTTGACCAGGCAAATTTTCGCCTGACCGGCGCGAACTTCGATCGTCATGTCGTCTCTCCGAGCACTGAGCCGGAGTTATTTTAGCAGCCGAATCTATCAATGCGTTCTTTGCTGATTAGCCGTAAGTAACTAGAGGTTGGCGACTATCCGAGCTGGTTGTCACTCGTTGGGCCACAACATGGCTCTTCTTACCGTCGGCATCAGCATAGGTCGTATGTACGATTGTGCGGATGCCCATCTGATTTATATTTTCGCTAAAGAGCTCTCGCTTGAGCTCATCCTGCAGCACCATGTCATAAAGCATTTTACCGTTGCCGCACGGCGTCCAGCTTTCAGTCAGTACGCCGAAAGGAGCCGTTTGCATGAGAACTCGCTTGCCTGTCCAATCGATCGTCTGCTCGATTTCAACACCGCTGCCGTTGAAGCTTCTCAGTGCTGTCATCATATCCATGCTGGCCAGATCAGGATGGTTTATCTTCACCGTTTCAAAAAGTGGTGCCGCCTCAAAAACATGTGCCGTTTCCGGAACATGTGCCGTTTCCGAATCATATGCCGCTTCCGTTTGACTATCCACGGGCTCAGGCTCGAGCCCCCATGCCGTGTAAGCTTCAGTAAAGGATTGAGCGGGATTGAATTCTTCAAGGCTGCAATTGTTGGACGGTCTCGCTATTTTAGCTGTGGGCACGAGGCTGGCAAGCCCTCGGCGCGGAGCATCTGCAGCTGGCACAAATCCATTTGCGATAATTTTATCGGCGTCACTGAGCTCTTTCGGCCAGCTTTCAGCGACTACTTCCGACGTTGCTACACTGTTAATTCGGATTACTGAAGTGCAATCTTCGGTATTACCAACGGTGCGCTCGCTCCTTCGTGGCTTGGTGGCAGCGTCCTGCACGGACTTGAGCGCAAATGGTGAAAGGTCGGCTATCGCCCCTGGTCCACCGGCAATCGACTCTAATGCCTGTCTTTGACGCACTGCGTATTGCACGGCAGGCGAATGAGACGGAGACTCTGAACCGGCGATGCCGGCGCTCCATTCTGGACATGTCACTAAACCCTGCCATGGGGGCGCGGCAGGATCCATCAAATGCTTCACGGGCACTCTCGGATTTTCTGATCTGGGGTGTAAAGAAAAAATCTAGGTCGCTCGCAGAGGTTTGAGCGGACTTCTATTCTGCGAATCTGACGCTCATCTGTCAAGAGAATTTAAATCGTCGGTCAATCGAGCGCAATCTTGCTCTGGTCAAGCATTTGCGCGAATGTCATGTATCACCGTCCCCGGTCCTCAGTGGGGAAAACACGTAGATGCGATAGCTAAATCGAGGAACAAAGGCGCCTGGGAGTAGAGTCTCCGCTTAACCCAGTTAAGTGCCCCCTTGAGTCATGATTTCTCGGGCGAGGACGACTCTTTGTTGTGTAAATTTGGATTTGTCCCGAGCCTTACGAGCGAGCAGGACGACCCGATCTAATTCCTGGCAATCCTCAGGCACAGTGGCGACGCCAAAGGCGAGAGCGAGACTGCGAGAATCCATGTCTGACGACAATGGCGCTTCCCGCAAAACATCGGCGATTCTCTGCGCCAAAGCGCTGGCGGCTGTGGAGTTGGTATTGGGAAGAAGCATGGCATAGTCGAACGTTTCGTAGTGTCCGAGCATGTCGACCGCGCGTTTGACCAAGCCAATACGTTGCATTGCTCGTCTCACTGCCAACATTTGCAGGGCTTCAACCAGTCCATCGGCTCCACCCTTGCGCTGACCGATGCTAAAGATGATCAAGGAAAAGGGAAAGTTGAAGTGCTCGTAGCGAAGATATTCCTGGTCCAGCAGATATATGAATGCGGGATAGGTGAGAATTCCGGTTTCCGGCCGGATCAAATTTTTCACCACTTGCTGGACAGCGCTTTCGTCGACGCCCAGCGATTTCAGCTTTGCCAACCGGTTCTGGGTCGGAGCTTGGTCTGTTATTTGCACCAATCCGCAACTGACCAGGTTGAATAAAATCGGCACCCACTGTGTTTTGTGCATGGGGCGGTTGCGCAGCAACTCGAATAAGCTATTGCGGTTATCGATCAATTCGTAGAAATCCAATTGTTGTGGTAAGCCAATCGGTGTGCCTTTATTGACACGTGCGGCAAACTCTTCTTCAGAGATCATCGCATTTTTCTTGACTAGACAAGATTCGAATTTCAGACCTGCCGTCTCTAAATATTTAGTTTGATCGAGAAGGGCGACACCTTCCATGAGCATGGTATCGAGCCGTTTATTGACTGTGCGCTCCACGCATTTCTCTTCTTGCCAGAAACGAAACTCGCCTTGCTGCCAGGTAATCAGCTCAATTATTGCCGTATCGCCCGTATTGTTATTGAGGACGCAGTGAAGCGGAATGCCGTCCTGGAAGTAAACCTCGCAATTTTCAGAGCGAGTGCGCACATCCAGACGACCGGTCATTTTGGAAAGAGTGATTGATTGCAAAAGATTGGGTACTTGCAAATTTTTCAAATCACCTTCCATGGCAGCTTTCACGCCAGGTCGAGGCGGCTCGAACGAGATGCCGCTCGTGGAGAATGATTTCGTCTCGGCTTTAGCCTGACCAGCGGCCTGCGGGCCCATAGAATTATCGGCAGCTTTGCCCATCAATGCGCTTTGCGGCACGACATCCTGTAATTGGTCGGAACCGGAAGAGGACATGAGAATGTTAGCCAGTAAAGTGACGTCGCGACTTTGATAATTCCAAACCGCTGACTGCCCAGCCGGTGTCGTCTGAAAAAGTACCCAGAGCGGATCAGATTCGCGAGTGTCGTATTTGACCGTCAGCAAAAAGTCTTGTTTGTTATCAGGCGGAGCCCAGGGCAGCTCAACCATACGACCTATGGTCTTACTCGCTTCCTGCATCAAGAACTGAATGTCCTCATAGCTCGGCACCACGAGTTGCTTCGGCAGGCGGATATTGCGGGGTGCGTTTTTCGAATACATTTTGCCAATTCAGAGAGGTGTAGGGGCCAACATCAAGGGGAAGATGATTTTCCGCTAATACTACGTTCCACGCCGAGGGCAAAACTATACCGGGCGATCACGGGATTTTACGCCTTTGACAGCCTGCGTGTCCCAGGCCAGTTTGCTGGCCGGTGGTGGCTTGCCGCAGTCGCTCTCTTTTTGCCATAGATTTTGCTGAAATCCTAAACTGGTGGGGATTTCAACTGACAATCCGAGTTTAAGGGTACAAGCCGCGCAGGCGTTTGGCCTCTGCCAGTTTAGAAACGCCGATGCGCAAAGCTGCCATACGTGGTCTGAGACCGGACTTCGTGCACATCTCGAAGACTTGATCGCAAGCCCGGTTCATAATTTCTTCGAGGCGGTTGTTGACCTCGGCTTCGGTCCAGAAG
>CAJCHQ010000094.1 GCA_903970295.1 Bryobacterales bacterium | reverse complement strand
ATAAGCGGATGCGGCGGGCGTAGATTGTTGAAGTCTGCTTGACAGGCGCCGATACTTAATAGCCGTAATGAGCCGCACGCGCAGCTCACCGATATCGGTCAAGTTGAAAACTCACCGATATCGGTGAAATCGAAAACTCGCCGATATCGGTGAAATCGAAAACTTACCGATATCGGTGAAATTGAAAACTTACCGATATCGCCGAATTTTTAGGGGCCAACTAATGCGTTGGTCAAAATCATCGCGCCACGCCGCGATGCCATTGTTTTGCCGCAAATTCATCAACTGGAGTGCATCATGTCTATAGCAGAATCAGATCTCAGCATCAACGGAAATGGATCAAATGCAAATGCTGCAGGAAAATCTGACGGTGCCCAGATCATCGACCGAAAGGCAGAAGAAGGAAAAGGTCCGGATGCAGCGTCGAGTGATGACTCCGCGGAGCAAAGTCATTCGCACATGCCATGGTTGGACTTCAATGCGCGCTTACAATTGAGGTCAAGCACTAAGAAGAAGGAATCGAAGCCAAAAAAGGAAGCGGCTTCTTTCAAATTCCCGGGACTTTCAGCCAAAAAAAAGGAAAATAAAGGTCCAGAAAACACGAGCGCTGAAGATCACAGCGCTGATAACGGTAGCGGGAAGGGTGCAAATGCTGGTGATGACTGGACTAATCCAGACCCGGCAACAGCAAAGAAAAGGTCTATTTTTAGCGGCTTCGATGGGCTATGCATATGGGCAGCTGGTATTGCGTTACCAGTGTTTTTCATATTGGCGACCATGTCTTCTATTCCGAAGCGAATGACGCTCGTAATTCTGAATCACCCGCTAGAAACGGTGGCTGAACTTCTTTTGATAGTGGCAATTCCATTCGTCAATTATTTAGCCTGGGCCGCTATTTGCAAAAAGCAATTTCGGTATTCACTGTGGCGCGGACTCGCTCTTGGAGGAGCGGTGGGCACTGCTCTTTTCACATCGGGCGTTTGTATTGCCGCAGTTTTTGCGGGGCAGAAGCTTCAGTCTGAAATTGGCTCCGAATTTGGTGCTGGTTTTATCTGGATGGCACTGCTGTTTTTATTGACTGCTCTGTCTTCCGCGTACCTGGTCAATCGTTTTCGCTTGAATCACGACTTCGCCCAATCGCGGATGCGAATTCTTTCGATCACCATTGCTGGTGTGCTCTTGTCAGTTTTGACCTTTGTCGCCGCTGAGGCCCGCCCTTGGTACATCCGCATCGCAGAAGAAAAAGCTCTTTCGAATGTTGAAAGCGAACGGAAAGACGGCTGGCAGATTTTGCGCGCACTAAATCCAGAGAAAGAGATTCTGATGGAGTGTTCAGATGCCAGGGCAGCTGGACTGTGCGGTTTGTTCTTACCGATTAAAACCAGTACTCAACATCAGCTCTATTTCACTCTCACTGGCAAACCGTACAGCTTCAAAGACGAAGCTAACACAGATCTGTCATCGATGCCGGACGACTATCTCAGTCGTCATGTCGTAGGCGACAAAATTCCTGGGCTTTCCATGACGCGCTCGTCGATCACAGGTTTGTTGCATCCCAATAGCCTATCATCGACGCTTGATTGGACGTTCGTTTTTAAAAATCAGGGTCAAAATTCTCAAGAAGCGCGTGCCGAAATTGGGCTGCCACCAGGCGCAGTGGCGACCGGTTTGACTTTGTGGGAAAAAGGCGAACCCGAGGATGCATCATTCGCAGCTTCGGGTAAAGCCGAGAAGTATGTGACAAGCAGCACCACTGCTGGTCATGAGAGCCCGGCTGTCTTAACAGATCTTGGGCATGGTCGGATGTTGCTGCACTGCTACCCGGTGCGCGATGCTGAGGAACTGAAGGTCAAATTGCGAATCGTTATGCCTTTGAAGCCAGAGGCTGATGCAGGAGCGACACTCGCCTTGCCTCGATTGATTGCCGAGAATTTCGAAATCAGTGATGAACATCAAATTAGATTGCGAGCGAATCGACCGATGACGAGCACATCTTCGGCATTGACGAGAGGCATCAACCCAGATGGGACGCAAGCGATTTTTGGTGCACTCTCCAAAAATCAAATTGAAAATGCCAATATTCTTGTTTCTGTTCAACGCACTGCACTGGCAAAACCGGTGATTGTCCTCGATAAACTGGCTATCGAATTTCAAAAAATAGAAGATAGGCGTAAGGCTCTTTTAGAGGAGAAAAAATCACGAAACCGTCATGTTCACCGGCTTGAACAAGAAGTTCTCACCGTTAGTATCGATGGATCCAAGGGAATTCAGAAGCAGTTTGAGGAACTGACGGATGCACTTGAAAAAAGAGCGAACGGTGCCAAAGGCGGAGCTCGAAGAAAAACGCAGATCAAGGCAATCAAGCCACAGTATGTTGTTGAAAACGTTAAAAGAATCGCGGCGCCAGCACCAAAGAATTTGTTGATCGTGCTTGACGGGTCCGCTACAGTCAAAGAAAGTCGCGCCGATCTGATCGAGGCTCTTAATAGCATTCCGCCAAACGTGCCGACGAAAATGATTATCGCCTCTTCTGATCGTCGAGTACCCACCGCCATTCCGCTCAAAGAGGGTATCGAGCAATTGAAGTCTGAGACCTTCGTCGGCGGTTACGACAACCTCAAGTCGGTGGTGCGAGCTTCGGAATTAGCCGGTGAAACCGAACGTGGTGCAATGTTATGGATCCATGGACCCCAGCCTGTGATCAATCAGGAAATCTATATCATGGCTCCTTTCCTGGCGGCGCCTACTTTCTATGAATTGCCGCTCGGCGCCGGCGATACTGACACGTATGATTTCTTCAAGAATCACAGCGAGATCGGACCTTTTGCGCAGGTGCCCAGATGTTCGATGTCGGTTCGCCAGGATCTTTCCGACTTTTTCTCCAAGTGGAGAGCAAATATGACTGGTTACGAAACGAAATTGACGCAAACAACAGACAAGCCTGAAAACGCGTATGTGGCGACTCCGGAAGAGGGTCGAGAGCTTCTGTGTTTGCATGCTAATCAGAAGGTGAAAGAGCTGGTTTTGGCTCGGCACATCCGCAAGTCGGCTCGAGTAGCAGTCGCCTACGGACTGGTGACGCCTGTCAGTTGTGCATTAGTTTCGCAAGTCAATAGCAATGACACGGACATTGACGACGCCGCGCTAGCCAATCGCAGCAGTATCGATTCTGCGGAGGGCAATGGTGGCAATTCCGGTAACCCGGTTTTGTTTGCCAATGCTGTTCCCGGAAGCGTGCCCGAAGCCGAGGCGACTGCTCAGATGCAAGGCGCTGTCAATGGCACGATCGGACCACAGGGAAGCGACGCCACTTACGTGACTGGAGTGAACACAGCCGGTACAGTGCGCGTCAACAATCTTGCCAATCTGGAGGCTCTGCTCAACATCGTCTCAAATCTGTGGGAAGTCGGTCTGATGCTCGGAGGGGCGATCATAGTTCTCAATGGATTCGTCAACGAAACAATGACAATCGACGTATTCGGTCAAGAGATCGAGTTAGGAAGAAGCCAACGGATGATTATTGGTGTCGCCATAATCCTTCTCGGGCTGGCATTCCCTGGACTGGTCAACTGGTTTGTTGCCTCCGCCCGTGATGCTAATCTGTTCTCTTGACAGCAAGGGTGAAAAGATTTTCGAATCTGGCTATGATCTCTAGCTGCCGTCGAGGATTCGCAATTGACAAAATTTTTACCCGTGTTGTTGACACTCTGCATACTTGCAGGTTCGAGAGTCGATGCCCAAGAATGGGCTAAGGCAAAACTGGAGAAGTCACCGCGTCACCTGGAATGGGTAGATGTTAAGCGGGACGACCGCAAGATCAAGTGCTTCATCGCTTATCCGCAAGTGAAGGAAAAAGCAACCGCAGTCGTAGTCATTCACGAAATTTTCGGTATGAGTGATTGGGTTCGCGAAACATGCGATGAACTAGCGGCTGCGGGCTATATCGCGATCGCGCCGGATCTTCTTTCGGGTAAACCGGGAGAGGAAACTTCAAGCATGCACAACGTGGATGATGTGCGCAAAGCGGTGTCGGCACTACCTCGCGAGCAGGTATCAGCCGATCTGGCATCTGTCGCAGACTATGCTGAACATTTGCCGGCAGCAAATGGCAAATTGGCGGTTGCCGGCTTCTGCTGGGGCGGTAGTCAGACCTGGCTGGCAGTGACAACAATTCCTACATTGAAAGCCGGGTTCGTTTTCTACGGCACCGCCGACAAAAGCATAGCGGACTTTGACCACATCAGAGGACCAGTCTATGGGTTTTATGGTGAAAAGGACGCTCGCGTCACTAGCACCGTTGAAGATACCATTACGCACATGGCCAAAGTAGGCAAGATCTACAAACCAACAACGTATACCGATGCCGGTCACGGGTTCATGCGCGCGGGTGAGGCACCAGATGCGACGGCACCGGATAAGAACGCACGGGATCGAGCCTGGTCAGAAATGACGAAAGCGTTGCATGATCTGTAAATCGATGCAGCCTATACTTTATCTACGTCCTCTTCGTCATTTGGCAGCACTCTTAGACCTAAGGCTACAGCCTTGAGGAAGGCAGCTGTTCTTGTGGGCACGTTCAATTTTGCAAGAATGCACTCGATATTTTTCTCCACATTGCGAAGTTTCATGTCCAGACGCTCGGCGATGACCTTATTTGAAAAATCAAGCAATTTCAGAACTTCAATTTCGCGATCGGTGAGATTGCAATTTGGCATCGATGTCATCGGAGACTGTTTGACTAATTGTGTGATGCGAGGGTCACAATATGAGTGACCCTGAAGGGCGGACTGGATTGCTTCTATTAAAGTAGCAACTCCAGAGCTTCGTAGGCAGAAGCCGTGTGCTCCGGCACGCATAAGCTGATTATGATATTTCGTCGCATGATACGAGTCGGTGACAATTAAAAACTTTGTGTTCTGAAATTCTTGCGGTAGACGCCGCACAAGGTTCACGCCATTCAGAACTTCCAAATCGACTGAAAAGATAACTATATCCGGCCTGAGTGAGCGCAAATTCACAGTGTCTATCGAAGCAAACTGACCAATTATGCTTATGTATGGGGTGAGCAGCTCATGATCGACTCCGAGTTCGCCGATGATAAACAGCGGTTGGCTTAGATCGCTCAAATGCTGTAGCCACTTTGATAGAATTGCTCATTGCAGCGTTATTCCTCTAATTCAAATCTTAGCAGGAGACCTAAAATGCGTAGAGGAAAGGCTCCGCGCTCTGGCTCGGTATGAAAACAACGTCGAGATTCATTTGCTTATTTTAGTGCCATTCGCATTGGGACTATCGGTGTATGCCAGCTCGCCGGAGTACGCCGATCGCAAAATGCACTCAATTGAGCATGCAAGCCAAGATGAGCTTGCGCAGCTAAAAGCTCGTGGATTTCACCATCTTGCAGTAACGATCGAGTGTTGGAATGTCAGTATGGAAGCGAAGCCGCGTTCAAGCACGGACCTAGCGTTGGCAATATTCTCGTGACACGACTCTTGGTGTTACGTTGACTGACCAATGCGCGGTTAAGACAAATCCGGGGCGCATGAAGGAAGTAATAGTCTGGGACCACAACCCGCGCGAAGCGATTCACTCAATCCGATGACATAAAAAGCCGGCTTGCCAAATACATCGATGAGTCCATCCAAAGTTTGAAGGATTTAGCTCGATAGTGCTGCTGGCTCCGCGCGAAGGCATATTCTTCTGTACTGGCAAACTATAAGAAAAGGTGACTTCGTTGACGCAAGTCAGACTTCTGCTGCGAGAACCGTTAAAATGGTGAAAAGTCTATAAAACAAGCCCCGTGAAGGAGGCCGCTACATGGTCAGTTTAAGCGTACTCGAGACCACTACAACGAAGCTTTGCCCTGCTCAGCAAGAGGCATTCAATGAATTGATGGAAGCGCTGCCGATCGGAAACATCTTTGTGGTTTGGTCTGGCGAGGGTATGGGGCGGACGTCAATACTGGAAGAATTGCACCGGTCTAAAGGTGGAGAGTTTTTGCGGGCCAAAGATTATATCGATGAATTGCGCGTGCAAAACCCGATGTCGATGGATGAAGCGCTCGAACAAATTCTGATGCGACCGCTGCAGCGAAATGATTTAGTGATCATGGATGATCTTGATCTGATTTATAACGTGATTTGTGGTTGTGGCTACAACTCACCGTATCCGAGATCTAAGTACGTCGAGGCTATTCTCACGAGCGTGGTCGATTATGTCGTCGCCCACGACAAAACTCTCATATTCGGTAATCAAGGCGGTGCTCCGGGACCGGTCTCGAACCGCTGCTATTATGCTGGTTTTCAGAAATTTGATGTGACTGACTACGAGTTCATTTGCCGATCTTATCTGGATGAAAAGGCTGCGCGCCTGGATTTCAAAAAGGTCTTCCGATTCGCTCCCAGATTGACCGGTCATCAGCTGAAGAGCGCGTGCATGTGGATGCGCGGTTCAGAAACGCTAGACACCGAAACGTTCATCGAATACTTACGCAAGCGTAGAATGACGAGCAATGTCGATCTCGAGGAAGTCGAGGCAGTTGAATTGAGTTCGTTGAAAGGACTCGACGCTCTGATCGAAAGTCTGGAGGCGAACATCATCGTTCCGCTCGAGCAAGATGCCCTGGCGAGCGAATTCAATATTCAACCAAAACGTGGTGTGCTTCTGGCTGGGCCACCTGGAACTGGCAAAACAACCGTGGGACGGGCACTAGCCCATCGCTTGCGGAGCAAATTCTTTCTCATCGACGGCACATTTATTTCTGGCAGTCGCGATTTTTACGACAAAGTTCATCGAGTTTTTGAAGCGGCAAAGTCGAATGCTCCTTCTATTATTTTCATCGACGACAGCGATGTGATTTTCGAGAACAAAGATGATTTCGGTCTGTACCGATATTTGTTGACGGCTCTCGACGGACTGGAAAGCGAAAGCAACCGAAGAGTTTGCATCATGATGACGACTATGGATGTGAGTAGCGTTCCAGTCGCTTTAGTGCGTTCTGGTCGGATCGAGCTGTGGTTGGAGACAACTTTGCCGGATGAAAAAGCGCGGCTAGAAATTTTAGAAGAACAGGCAGAAAAGTTGCCTGAGGTTTTGCGTGGTCTCGATGTCAAAACTCTTGCTGCGGAATCTGATGGATTGACCGGTGCGGATTTGCGTCGATTGGTTGAAGACGGGAAGATTCTCTACGCTTACGATATATCACGCAAACGTGCATGCGCTGACATTCTTAGCTACTTCCAGAAAGCGATCAAAACGATCAGGAGCAATAAAGAAAAGTACAAAGAAGCTGAAGAAAAGAGCAGAGCCAGGGACGCAGGTAACGGAGATCCGTATGCTTTTTTGCGCCGCCACCGTGATTTCGGATCCGATGATGACGACGATACTCCTGCATAGGACGTGAACCCTAATGTGGACGAATTTCCGCTAACTTCTTATCCATGTCGCTAGTATCGGTTGACAAATGCCCCTGACTGTCTATTTTGATAGCTGCCTGATACTGCGGTGGTAAGGCATCATAAATGCGTTTGACGAAAGCCGGTCCTTGCTTATTCACTTCTTCTAAGTGCTTATTCAGTGTCTGTGCAGCACTATTCGCATCGCGAACGCCTGGCAGAATGATGCCGCCTTTTGCGCAAGCCAACTCATACAGATTTTCCATGACGCCGAGCTTGTCGCTCTCATATCCTTTGATCACATGCGCAGGCGTGCCTTTGGGTAACTTGTATTCCTGGCGTTCATTTTCCAAGATCTGAGCAGCAGTCAATGGTTTGCGCCGAGCGAACTCCGCTTGTTCGTCACTCATAGTCACAGGCAGGTGATCGCGCCGCCGAGATGCTGATTCAGATTCATCAAATCTGATGATCTGATCTGGAGCAATACCTAATTTGCTATTGTCGATCGTCAAAGCTGATCTGTGCGCTTTACCGTCGCCCGTTCCCTTCCCCTGAGCGTCGTCTTGAGCGATTCGGCGCTGCAAACGATTGACGTAATCTGGATCTTTTTTGACCGCCGCACTGCCATTGATCGCATCGAGTTCGGTTTGTAGCGCATGCCTGGCGTCAGCCGCAGCTTTTGACCCGGGATGCTCTGCTTCCGCATTCTGCAAACTGGTCTCGAGTTTCTGGACTTTCTTTGCTTCTTGCGGAACTGGACTGATGTGGTCTGCCATAACTGGTCTCCAGTGCTAGTGATCTGCTACTGCTATACCCAAAAATTGCCCCTTTTCGACACTCCCTGGGTATGCGTTTAAGTGGACTGCCAGAATCCACTTTTGCCCGGCGACTTGCTAGTATTTCCCAGATGAACACCTGGATGATTCTGATTAGTCGCCCATGGACCGAGTGGTATAAGACCGTTGCCTGTGCTATGGCGTTGCTGGGGCTGACCTTTTGCGTGCTTGGAGTTTCAGGTGTGTGGGACATTCTGAACACTTAAGCCTTTCCATTTAATCTTTCATGTCATAGTCCTGACATATTGCCCGACTAAGCTCGGGTCAGCTAGTACAGCCTGAGTTGCGGAACACCATGAAAGGGTGAGCGACATGGTCTCGAATCAGCTTATGGGAGTGCCGATATGACAGATGCGTGCAGGATTGAGCAACCCGCTAATGGCAAATTAACTGCCAGCGATCATCCGTTGTTGGCGCAGGTTCAAGCTTTCCGAGATGAGAGTCAAGCTCAGGCTGCGGCGAAGCAGGAGTTTCCGACTGACCAAAATTTGCAGCGGCTGGCAGTTCAATCCAGCATGGCCGATGGTTCAACGGACCATCCCAAGCTTGGTTGCTGGGACCAGCTGACTTTGGACGCAGCCAGGATTTATCCTAACGATAAAACACTTCAACGAGCTGCTGCCGAAGAAGCAATGGGACCGATGAACTTCAGCAGCGAGCAAGAAAAGCTGATGGCTGCCTATCGAGAATTTCCGCAGGGATCGAAATTGCAGGATTTGGCCGTGAAAGATGCAGAGTTCAAATATTTCAAGCAAGGCAGTGCTTTGCCGGCTTCAGACCAGGCGTTGTTAGACAACACTCGGCACGATCGTGACACGGCGAAAGAGACGAACGATGCCATCCAGCACTACATGCCATTCGCCCGTCAAGAGTTTCCAGATGATCTTAAATTGCAAACGCTCGAAGCGAAAAATTTGGCACAGCACAGTCTGGGACGAGTGCTTCTCAGTGATTCGGATTATGCGCGTTTGACTGCCGGCAAGGAATTTCCGAAGGATAAACAACTACAGGATTTGGCGGCGAAAGAGTTTTTGGCTCAGCATCCCGGCAATCCTCAACTGACTTCGTCGGAAAAAGCAAAGCTGACTGCCGAGCGCTACGGTCGTGAGGCGGAACAACAATTTCCGCACGACAAAGAATTGCAGCGACTTGCGATCAAATCGGAAGTTGCTTCTATCCCCGGTCAGCCACAATTAACTCCTCAGGAGAGGGCGCATTTAGCTGCAGCGCGTGCGTTTCCGGACGACGCAGCAATGCAAAAGTTATACGTGGCTAAAGCTCTGGAACATCAACCAGGAAACTCACCTTTAAGTGCTCAGCAAGAAATGGCTCTGGCGAAAGGGCAAGCCGCTCGCGAATTTCCTCACGATCAACGACTACAGAACATCGCCGTGAAAGAGCAATTGTGGCTCAGTCATGTCAAAGGCTATGCCGGCTTGAGTCGCGAAGATTATATGAAGTTGGAGAATGCCAGACAAGAGCGTCTGATCCGTATGCTGTTGCCTGACTGATCCAGTTCGTTGGCTTACGGTATATACGATCGGTGCGCGTTCGTTGGTGCTGGAAAAATATCTTTAAACGCATTGAACTCTTAACCATACCATTACCGATCGCCGCTTACAGTGCGTGTACCGGCTGAGGTAGGTTGGTAAGCGGTATCACGGAGAACTGGATGTGAGTATTGAATCTCTCATACTTGGTGCTTTCCTCTTGATCTTGGTTTGTTCAATACCGTTGGCGACCCTTGATCAGGAGTTGCTGGATCTCTGGCACCGGATAATTGACGGCTTCTGAAAATTTCTATTGTCTTTGAAACCGGTCTTCAAACCGGTCTTCGAACCGGTCTTCAAACCGGTTTTGTCCTTTGAAGACTGGTGGCGTTTGATTGATCCAAGTGACATTTAACTGCGCCCAGGCACATCTTAGTTAATGATGGCGAGTCTTGCTATATTTACAGCGTTTGATTTACTCTAAGGCTTCGTCTCTAGGAAAGTTTGAAAATGCTCATCCGTGCACGGAAAATGCTCAGTTTCGCGGTCGTCGCTGCATGCTGTTTATCTGGTACGAACTTGGTAGCCGAGGCTGCCGAATCGGTTCGAACCGGTCAGGCGGCGTTTAGCGATTACTCACAAGAGGCGCCTGGCGTGAGGCGCAAGCTCACCGTAGAAGATTTGCCAAAACCTTTTGCGACTGAGTCGGTCCATAATCAACCTAACGTGGTCAAACGACCGGATAATGCGTGGCCTAAATGCTTGCCGGGATTCAAGGTAGACCTGTACGCCTCGAAACTGAACAATCCGCGTTTGATCAGGGTGGCGCCCAATGGTGATCTTTTCCTGGCCGAAAGTGCGCCCGGTAAAATCAAAGTGTTTCGTGGTATCGCTGCTGATGGCACTGCCTCCTCGGTCCATGTTTTCGCTACGGGCTTGAAGCAACCTTTTGGAATCGCGTTCTATCCGCTCGGACCGGACCCGAAATGGGTGTATGTGGCAAATACAGATTCTGTGGTGCGGTTTCCTTACAAGAATGGAGATGTGGAAGCGACAGCCAAACCAGAAGAGATCATCAATGACATTCCGGGAGGCGGTCGGCTGACAGGTGGTGGCCACTGGACGCGCGACATGGCTTTTTCGAAAGACGGGAAGCGTTTGTTCGTATCGGTCGGCTCACATTCGAATGTCGACGACGTAGATACGCACCCAGAAGAATTTCACAGAGCCAATGTGTTGGAATACACTCCAGAAGGGAAATTTGTAAAAATCTACGCTTCTGGCATCAGGAACGCCGTGGGCATTGCTACCAATCCTGTTACCGGTCAGTTGTGGTGCTCGGTGAACGAACGCGATGCTCTCGGTGACAATTTGGTGCCAGACTACATCACTCATATTGAAGAGGACGGTTTTTACGGCTGGCCATGGTTTTATATGGGCAGCAATCAGGATCCGCGTCACGCCGGCAAACACCCTGAGCGGATTGGCAAAGTCACGGTACCTGACGTTTTGCTTCAACCTCACAACGCCTCTCTCGAAATGACTTTCTATGAGGGCACACAATTTCCAAAAATGTATCACGGTGACGCTTTCGCATCCGAACACGGATCGTGGAATCGATCTAAGCGAACTGGTTATGAGGTAATTCGTGTGCCACTGAAAAACGGCAAGGCGGACGGGAGCTACGAGGATTTCATCACCGGATTCACGACAGCAGATGGCAACGTATGGGGCCGCCCTGTCGGAATTGCGATCGGAAAAGACGGATCGATGTTTGTTTCGGACGATGGCTCGAGTTCGATCTGGCTGGTGAGATATGTCGGCGAGCCCGGCAAGAAAAAAGAGCGCCAATAGCAAAAAGCGCAGCTTCGAAACTGATGCCTGTCACCGTATCCGGTGCCTCTAAGTTTTTGCTTGGCTGACTGGCTTTTGGTCCGTATCAAAATCTTGATGGATTCTTGATATCAAATTTTACAGCTGATGGTATTTACAGTATAGTTCAGAGACATAGCTGTGGGGAAACTATTTTGATTCTTGATACCGTCCATCGCCTGATCTGGGGTCAGCCAATCTCAACGGAACATCAAGAGAGTATCCTCCTCCCCAAATTACTTGCTCTTCCAATTTTCTGCTCAGACGCTATCTCATCGGTTGCTTACGGCGGGCAGCAAATATTGTTGGCGCTGTGCATGGCTGGCCTATGGGCGCCACAATATGCGGGGCTGTATGGCCAATCGACGATGATTGTCACATATGCGATCGTAGCAGTACTGTGCATGGTGGCTTTGTCTTATTGGCAAACTATCTTCACCTACCCCACCGGGGGTGGTTCATACATCGTCACGAAAGACAATCTGGGAGCCAATCTTGGGCTTGTTGCCGCCTCAGCTCTTTTGATCGACTATGTACTTTGCGTGTCAGTGTCGATTGCTTCAGGCATGCAGAACCTCCGAGATGTGCCGATGCTCGCGCCCCTGCATATTGGTGACCATATGGTGGCATACTGCCTTGGCGGAATTGCCGTGATGACTTTGCTCAACCTCAGGGGATTGCGCGATCCGGGCAAGCTTTTCGCCGTGCCAGTTTACGTCTTTATCGGAATGTGTTACCTCATGATTTTTCTCGGGATTGCAGGGGGAATCTTCGGCTGGCATTTTCATCCAGAATACGCAAATCAAGCGATGCCCCAATCGTCATCATCTCCGGCTTTATCGGTTATTGGACTCAGCATTGCTGTGATTTTAAGGGCTTTCGCCTCAGGCTGTTCTGCATTGACGGGCGTGGAAGCCGTGAGCAACGGAGTTCCTGCGTTTAAAGAACCAAAGTCTAGAAACGCTGGAATCACACTTGTGTGGATGTCCTTGATTCTAGGCACTATCTTTCTCGGTGTTTCTTTCATTGCCGTAAAATTTCACATCGTATATTGGGAAGCAAATGGCACCAGTTCGGCAGCGGTAATCGATCAATTATCCGGCACGGTATTTGGTAAAGAAGGCGCCTGGAGCTGGGCTTACAACCTAACCCAAATCGCCACAGCTTTGATACTTTTGGTTGCTGCCCAGACGAGTTATGCTGACTTCCCGCGTGTCACTTCTATCCTCGCTCTCGATGGCTTTATGCCGAGACAGCTGTCACATCTCGGAGACAGGCTTGCTTTTGATAATGGCATCATGATCCTGGGCGTGCTTTCATCAACCTTTATTATTCTGAAGAAAGGTAGCGTCGATCTTCTCATTCCATTCTTCACGGTTGGCGTTTTCCTGGCTTTTACTTTGTCCCAATGTGGAATGGTCAAGCACTGGCTCGATCATCGCGAGAAGGGCTGGCTCAGGAAGATTGTTTTGAACGGTCTTGGTGCTATTTCGACCTTTGTAGTCCTGCTCGATATTTTGTGTGAGAAATTTTTTGACGGTGCCTGGTTTATTGTGGTTTTGATCATCGTGTTGATCGTTACGTTTCATGCTATTTCAGCCCATTACACAAATGTCGCTAAAGAATTGAGCATAGAGCCGGTTGGGCTGGTTCCTGTTTTAGAAACCAAAGTCGTAGTGCTAGTTCACGGTATGCATGCCGGTACGCTGAAAGCTCTAAGCTATGCTTGTTCTATCAGCAAAGAAGTAGAGGCTTTATACGTAGAAATAGAGCCGGCGTGGACAGCGAGGCTCGAGTCTGAGTGGTCGCGGCACGCCCCGGATGTACCACTTGTTCTCTTGAAGTCGCCGTATCGATCGCTCGTGAACCCGATCCTTCGTCATCTTGATGAAGTTCAT
>CAJCHQ010000093.1 GCA_903970295.1 Bryobacterales bacterium | reverse complement strand
AAAATATTGCTCGGCTTCATCAAAATGTTTTTCAGCCCGCGGAGATAATGTTTCACCACGTTGCAAAAATAATTTCCGGCAGTCAACAAGATTTTCAATAAAGTGCTTGAGAGGCAAATAAAAGCTGTTGCCGGGGCGATTCGCTAATTGCAAATGCGCCATTGTTTCGTTGTTTTCTACTTCTATAGACAACACGACCAGGTGCAGCAAAATCATTCCTGCATTAGCCAACCAGCGAGGATCATCGGGCTCGGATTCTTTCAGAGAAAAAACAGCGCTCTGAGAAATTTTCACAACCCGCCTCAATCGCTCTTGCAGTTTGGCACTGACTTTCAAATCATTGTTCTCAACCGACAACTTTGTTTTAGCAATCGATTCCAATAACAAATTGACCAGAAATTCAGCCGAGTCACTAGAAAAATCTGGCTCAAAAGCTTCACCGGCAGATGACTGCAAAGTAAGGGCAGCAATGCGCAATCGAATCACCGCGCTCTCGACATGAAGTTTGCATTGATCATACTCAGCATCCTTGAACTGCTTCAGCGACAAATTGTACAAACCCTCAGCTTCACTCATATGGCGGATGGCAGAGGGAATTTCGGCATAAGCAGTTTGCAGCTCGCTGTTTGTATCGGCGATCATTTCGACTAAGTGATCGAGTCCCTTACGCGCCAGGGCCTTGGGCGAGAGATAGAGGTTTTCAAACTGCTTGAAGATGTCCATTAAATAGCTGCTCGCTCTTTGATCACAGCAAGCAATTGCAATACCATCTGATCCAGAAGTCCGAAGTATTGTTCCAGCAAGACTTCGGGAGCCTTCTCATTTTCAGTTAGTTCGAGAAACTCCCCGTTCCCAAGCACGGCTTCGATATTCTCGGCATCAAGCAGACGGCGTCCAAAATTGAAGTACAGCCAGGCAATATTCGAGCATTGCTGGCTTGTCCCCAGATCGTTTTCAGTTAAATTAGTGATCGATGCCTCTAACTCTTCCTTCCCCTTTTTAATGCAATCGGAAACGAGCGCACTTTTGCGAGAGGCTTCGTTGTGATCGGTTTCGAGCCGAAAAAGAAACGCCTCTAAATGAGCCACGCGGGTCAGCATTTCTGTTTTATTGAGTGGGCGCTTGTGCATTGTGGTAAATAAATCGCCGGTATATTTCAGTCTATCTGAATCCACATTCTGAATCCACTTCTGCGTACAGATTATTCTTTAGCGCACAGCCCCTGCCAGATCAAACCGATGCCCACTAATGAAATCAGGATAAGCCCAATCATCTGCGGCGGACTGAAATGGTCGAGGTGATTGACCTGGGCCAGGATAAGAATGGCATTATGGCTGGCATGCAGAATCATTGCCGGAAAAATAGAGCCGCCAATCGCCACCAGCGAAGAAAGAACAATTCCGAGTAAGGCCGTGGTCAGAAAGCGATACGTGCTCAAGTGAAAAGCACCAAACAGAACGCCGACGACAATAATCAGGGCCGTCAGTTTCAACTTTTTGCGCAGCAAACCAAGCACCGCACCGCGAAAAAGAATTTCTTCGCAAATTGCTGGCAGCACAGCGAAAATGATTACTGCCAGCGGCAAAGAGCGACCGGCCGGCATGACCATTTCGAGAAACGCTTTGGCGTAATTCTCAGGGATTGGCAAGACCATCGCCTGCAATTCGGAAATACCGATCCCCATTGCCGCCGTCAACGGACTGATCATCAAAGCACCCAATAATAATTGCCACCGCGGCTTCGTGAACGAAAGAGTTGAAAGCGGCAATCGCAAAAGGGCGATTGCCACAAGGGCAGGCAGCAAGACGACGAGGATCTGGGAAATTGCCGTTCCCCATAAAGAATCCCAGGACTGAAGCAATTGTCCGGCATAGAACATGAGCAGAAAAGAAGCTGCCAGAAGCAGACCAACTTCAGGAAAATAATCACCTTCTCGCCAACGAATGTGCCTGGGAGTGTGCTCATGTTCGAGTTGCTCGGTCCGATCGAAAAGCCTCACAGCCACGCGGCTCGCCAGCCAAGCGTAAAAACCAGAAACCAAAAAAGTCACTGCCAGCCACGGCCAATCATAATTTCGGGCTAAAACCTGGCGCATTGCCAGGCAAATATTGCCGATCGGAAGAACCGACACCACAGAAGAGAGACTGGCGTCCTCCCAGGAAAGAACCCCAGCCGGCGACATTACCGCGAGCATAAAGGGCAGATAATATCCCTGTCCCTGCTGGAAAGTTTTGCATTTACTTGCCAACAAAACGCTAAAAGAAGAAAGCAAAACGACAAGAGGCAACATTAAAACGAATATCAGCAATATCGATTCCAAAGGAATGCTTCTCACCGAGAACATGGCCTGATTGTGGCGAGCGAAAACATTGGCCGACAAATAGAAGCTGCACAATCCAAGGGCGACTGCACCCTGGCCAAAAAGGCACACGACTGCCAGCTTACCCAGGACAATGTCACGCGGCGCCACCGGCGCCACCATCAGGAGTGGCATGGTGCCGCGCTCTTTTTCGCCGGTGAAAAGATCGATTGACGGGCTGAGCAAGGCAATCAAGACAATTAACAGAAGCACGAACGGCAAAAGTATCGTGATCACCCGCATGCTGTCGGCAACTTTCGGTTTTCCTTCGTTAATGAATAGAAATTTGGGCTCGGTTGGCAAAGTTATTGCTGCCGATTTGATCCGCTCGACTTTCAGCTTCTGGCGCCATTCTTCCAGCGCATTGTGCACTCGCGCAAAAGCGAAAATCGCATTCGGATGTTTGGCGTCGTAAATCAATTCAATTGATTGCGGCGCCCCGACACCATTTACATTCTGCCTAAACTGTGGCGGCACTGATATCGCCGCATCCAATTTCCCCGAGTTGATAGCCTGTTCTGGACTGTCGCCCTCTGGCTCGACAAAGATTAAGTCCGGGTCAAAAGCAGCTACGGATTGGCGCACGAAATGATCGGCATCACCATAAACCGCAATCTTAAATTTCTGCTTCTGAATAGCGGCGAAACTATGCTCGACCATAGTCTGGGGAGCCATGACCATTAGCGGCAAGAAGAGAATGGGGATAATCGCCATGACGAGCAGATTCTTGTAGTCGCGAATGACTTCAACGACTTCCTTGCGAAAAACCACTTGCACATCGGCGAGCTGCGTCACAAATCCTCACCCACTTTCTGGCGAACGATCGAGACGAAAATATCTTCCAAATAATGCTCTGACGTTTCACCGCGCAATGACTCGAGTGTGCCAATCGCCAGTAACCGCCCGCGGTGAATAATGCCTATCCGATCGCACAGCTTTTCCGCTTCGCTCATGATGTGTGTTGACATCAGAATGCACTTGCCCTGTGCCTTGCAATCGATGATGAATCGCTGCATGGCGCGGATCGTCAAAACATCGAGGCCGGACGTCGGTTCGTCGAAAATCATCACCGGTGGATCATGAACGATCGAGCGGGCAATCGAGACTTTCTGCCGCATTCCAGTCGAAAGTTTTTCACAGCGCGTGTCGGCGAACTCGCCCATGGTCAACAAATCAATTACATTCTGCACGCGTGCTTTCAGCAAATTCTCCGGATAATGACTGAGCCTGCCGAAATAAAAGAGAATTTCCCGAGCCGTCAATCGTTCATAGAGCCCCGTCTCGGCAGAAAGATATCCCAGGCAACGCCGAACATCTTTGGCCTCTTTGCCGATATCGAACCCACAAACGCTAGCCGTTCCCGAGGTCGGTTTGAGAATGGTGGCAATCATTCTCAATGTTGTGGTTTTACCCGCACCATTAGGGCCGAGCAAACCGAAAATCTCGCCGGCCCGACAATCGAAAGAAACACCATCAACGGCTAACACCGGCTCTTTCTTGGCTTCGTCATAGAATTGCTTGGTCAGCGATTTCAATTCGAGAGTCATTGTTTTCGCCATTGCCTGCCAGTCAAAATCGCGAATAAACTCGCATCTCCACGCAAAAACTCCTCGCGTCCGACAATTTTAGCGACCAAAAGCACGAGCAAAGCCGAAATCACCAAATTCTGCGTCAGAGCCAGAAGACACAGATTCCAGTCGCAGGCACTGGCGAATGAGGCGCGCAATGAAAGAGCAGTATTGACCAGGGGTAGCATCACAGTCGTCCAATTGAGTGAGAGTCCAGGTGCACAAACGGCAACAGGCAACACGGCCATGAGCAGCAATGGCAATGTCAGAATGTTCTGCCCTTCCTTGAAAGTGCGCGCGGCTTGCGCCATGAACAAATAAATCGCCGCAGTTTCAAAAGCAGTGACGGCGAAACAAGCGGCGATCAAAATTATCTGTGCCCAGCTGAAGTTGCCAAAGAAGGTGCCACCACCCAGACTACCAAACAGTTTCTGCACATTAGGCTGAATCGTGAATACCCAGAAAACCATAAGCATACTGACCAAATTGATCAGACCGGAAAGAAAACCAGCCAGGGTTATGGCGAGCGTTTTGCCAATAACAACAGAGCTGCGACCGACCGGCAGCATCAAAGTACTGTCCAGTGTGTGCTTCTCTCGTTCTTCTGGGAAGGCGCACACCGCCGGATAGAGCGCCCCGAAGCCAATCATGAACAGGGCAAAAGCGCAAATTGCCGGCAAAATATAAGTGCTCATTTCTGCAATCGCTGCCAGGTTTCGCATTTTAATCGTGAATATCTTGAGAAAATTGGCAGGCTTACTATCTGCCTTGAGTGTCTCGACTAGGTTGCGATCGCGCACATCGTTGGCAATCGCCATGATTCTTTTTGTCGCCAGGACAGCACGATCAGACCCGCCGTTGGTGACAATTTCGATCGTCTCAGGCGTCTTTGCCATTTCCGTCGTTCCCGGCGTCTTTGCCAGGCGCACAATTACGTCTAAGTCGCCGCGGCTCAAGGCCACAGAGGGCTCGAGGTTGGCTGGAGCGGGGATGGATTTGACTTGAAATTGGGCAGATTGTCGAATTGCCTCAGACAAAGCCAACTTCTGCGCTGGACCAACAATGGCCACAATAACCTTCTTCTTTTCGGATAAACTTTGCTGCCAGAGCGCGGCTTCGAAACCACCGACTATCAAGAGCGGATAGCCGACCGTCGGCAAAATCAAAGAATAGATCAGCACATGCGGGTCTCTGAAAAAGTGCGTCAGCTCCTTTTTCATAATCGTGAATACTTCAATCAGACCGATATTCAACTGGGCTATCCCCTGGCAACTACCGAAAGCGCGTTTAACCCAGTCTACGTGGTGCGCAGCCTGGAGTTAAGAGGCCCAGTTGTCAGTTGTTGGCGTCGGGCTGAATTTATAACTAAGATTGTCGGCTCCTGCAACAAAAAATGTGAAAA
>CAJCHQ010000092.1 GCA_903970295.1 Bryobacterales bacterium | reverse complement strand
CTGATCGACACCGATCACTGAGGCGGGACGTATCTCGAGATTTGCTTTACCCGCAACGTCATCGACAGTCTCACGGAACTTAGAGAGCGCGGTATAATTTGCCAGGCTGATAGAAACCAGTACGGCCACACCAAGAGCAATACCACCAACGGTCAGTGATGTGCGCACCCAATCCTTGATCAGATCACGAAGTATAAAGCGCTGTAATAAATTCAAATAGCAGGACATTGCGTTGTTTCACCAACCATGCGGCCATCTTTGAGAGCGATAACTCGATGCGCATAGGCTGCAGCTGCCTCGCTGTGAGTCGCCATGACGATCGTCAAATTGTTCTGCTCGTTGATTTGCTTCAGTAATTCCAGAATCACACTGCCATTTTCAGTGTCAAGGTTACCAGTCGGTTCATCAGCCAGTATCAGTTCCGGGGAGTGTATCAGCGCTCTGGCGATCGCAGTGCGTTGCATTTCCCCGCCAGATAGTTGAGCCGGATAAAAGGCCGCACGTTGCTTCAATTGAACCCGCTCAAGCATCAAATCAACTTTTTGACGTCTGTCAGCCGCACTAGTTTTCCCCAGCAACTCAAGCGGCAACGAAATATTTTCGTGTACAGTCAATGTCGAGAGCAGATTGAAAAACTGAAAAACAAAGCCTATTTTCTTCGCGCGCATGGCCGTCAGGGAGTTGTCATCAAGCTTCGTCAGCTCAGCTCCGTCCAGCATTACCGAACCTGAGTTCGGCCGGTCGATGCCGGCGAGAATGTTCAACAGTGTGCTTTTTCCGCAGCCACTCGCACCGGTCAAGGCGACGAACTGTCCCCTGAACACAGTCAAATCCACACTCTCAAGTGCCTGAACGTTATGGTCACCATAAGTTTTGGTGACCTTCCTGACTTCGATTTGCAAGTTTGCAGCATCGATCATAAATCGCGTTTCCTGCTTTTGGGCGCAGTGTTGCACAGACAGCTGATCTGCCTGAGGTCCATTCTAGCGATTACAACAGGAAATTCGACAGTTTGATCGACAAATGTGATCATCGGTCCCTGGCTTCAGCGCGATCTTGCCGCTGACCTTCCGCTTCATCCCGCTTGACAGCACAATGGTCACTTGTTTGCCTCACATAATACTGCCTGCCAACATCTGACCCGCCAATTAACTACATACGGGCCATTGCACATTCGTGTGCGGGCGTCGGAGCATGGCAAAGATCGAAGTCGCGGCTTAACTTGCAGCCAGGCGCAATTTGGCGTATTTTCTTAAAATGAAGTAGTGGCAGTGCCTCGAATCACAGAAAGCAGATCCGATTGCTCGGTTCATTCCAAAAAAATGCTACCCACGGCAGCACTAAGACTCCAACTAAACCGGGTAGCGACGAGCGAATGATTGCACAGCCCATCGCCGAAGAAAATCAAGATGCGCGATTGGCTGATATGTCATTTCGTTTTCCGCTCAGGAAATATCAGCAAGAGATTTTGACGCTGATAAATGTCAAGCTCGAACGTGGTGAAAGGCAGTTTCATATCGTTGCGCCGCCAGGGGCAGGCAAGACCATCATTGGTTTGCAAATCGTTAGTCAGTTCAAATGTCCGAGCCTTATTCTCTCGCCGAACACGACGATCCAATCACAATGGGGGCAAAAGCTGGATTTATTCTTGCCACCAGGGATGGAGGCATTGGCCGGCTCTGATATTCTCGGAACGCACGCAGATAAGCCCCTCAAGCCGATTACTCTTTTGACCTACCAGGTGCTTTCGACACCCGGGCGAGAGCAAGAATATCTCGATAAGTTAGCGCATCAATGCTGGGTAAACGAACTGACAAAAGGTCGGTCGATGAGCGTCGGAGACGCCGAGCTGCGCGTCTTAGAGATCATGCAGAACAATCCAAAAGCTCATAGCAAGGAAATCTCGAGGCATGTGAGCCGGCTGCGAAAGAAATTGACTGAAGTTCTCGACCTGAAAGATGTGCTGCATCCGAACGCTATCGAATTGTTGCAGTCTCTGCGCCGGCAGAAGTTTGGAGTCGTTATTTTCGACGAATGCCACCACTTGACCGACTACTGGGCGGCGATTATGACCCATCTCGTCAAACAGCTCGGAGATCCAATTATTATCGGGCTTACCGGCACTCCACCTGAGGGAAAATCCGCATCGCAAGAAGGCCGATATCTAGCACTCGTTGGCGACATAGACTACCAGGTCCCGACACCAGCACTGGTGCGCGAAGGGGGACTGGCACCATTTCAAGATCTGGTTTATTTCACCGAACCGACCGAACAAGAATTTCAGTTTCTCGAAGAGCAACACGCAGAATTTCATGTCTTAATCAATTATTTGACCACCGCTCAGGAGCAAATGCCGACGTTGCCACCAGTGCCGGTCGAAAGCGCCACGAATGAGACCGAGGCTGACGCAGCCATTCATGCACACACTCATACCCTATCTGGCGGCGCCACCAATGCCCCCACCGCTCGCACCGCTCGCTCAAAAACCGGAGACGATGAATACGCTGGCGAGCTCAACGCCGACGGCACCACTGATGATGGCTTCGCACAACCCGACGATTCTATTGTCCTCACAAACGGATTGGACGACGATATTTCTGCTTTGACCGCCCACGCAGAAAAGTCTTATGCCAGCCCGGCCGCTGATTTTCTCAAGGAAGCACAAGAAAAAGCATTAACATCTGTCAGATTGCAAGCCGAATTAGCAGCCGCAAAAGAAAGAGCGCTGAATGCTGACGGCCCGTGCTCCTCGCGTAAAAGTGGAGGAAAGAAAATAAACCTCGGCTCAAATCGAGACTCAGACGGGCTTTCAGGTTCAGCTTCTACTCCTGGCCACATGTCGGCACATGATCAGTCCGGACAAAGCACCGCACAGATCGCATCGCCGCTCTCCATTTTAAGTAAATGGATCAACGAGCGATTCGCCCAGATTGTGGCTATCGATCCTAAAAACCCGGATCTCGCCTGGCGAATTTTCAGTCAGGAAAACATTGAACTTTCTCGGGCGATCAGCCGTTATATATGGAAGGACAGGCTGAATATAGGATTCAAATTGGCTCAATCGGAGGTGATGCAACAAGAACCAAACCTGGAAGATTGGATGTTACTTCTGGAGGATATGGCATCTCGCAAACTTAAATTAAGCGCTTCGTCACTCGATCACGACTTGTACGAAAGGATTCGTTCGGCTACGCGCAAATTAGGCTACGCCATCACTGAGCAGGGTCTGCGTCGGCAGGCATCGCCCGTGGATCGAGTTCTCGCGTTCAGCAACAGCAAGCCCCAGGCCGTAGCAGAGATTATCGAACTGGAATTTCGTTCGCTGGAAGATCGGTTGCGTGCAGCAGTCGTCACTGACTTTGAAAAGATGTCGGCGACTTCGGTCAAGAGTGTCCGCGGCATCTTAGATGAAGAGTCTGGGGGCGCCATAGCCGTAATGCGGACCTTGCTTGCACATCCAATCAGTGCGTTCGTGAACCCCTGCCTGGTCACCGGCTCATTGTTGCTCACCGACAAACGAATCACGCAATCATTCGTCGAATGCGCCAGAGAACTTCTTCTAAAAGATGGGCATCTGCTCAATCTGATTGTCAAAGAGGAAGAAGGCACCGGATATAGTGCAATCAGCGCAGCCGGGTCTGACTGGGAGTCCAAACTCTATGTAGGATTGGCGACTGCCATATTCGAGCGGGGCATTACCAAATGCCTGATTGGCACTCGAGGACTTTTCGGGGAAGGTTGGGACAGCCAAGCACTAAACACATTGATCGATCTGACCACCACGACTTCGCCTGTCTCCGTCAAACAATTGCGAGGACGCTCTATTCGTATTCAAACCAATGATCCCCTATTCGTCCGCAAAGTGGCGAACAACTGGGACGTGGTTTGCATTGCCCCGCAATTGGAAAAAGGGTTGAATGACTACCAGCGTTTTGTGCGAAAACACGACGGTTATTTCGGTCTGTGCGATGACGGACAAATCGAGAGCGGCGTCGGCCACGTTCATCCATCACTTTCCGAACTGACGCCGGTCGAA
The DNA here is from genome assembly GCA_903970295.1 of Bryobacterales bacterium. The sequence goes on along the minus strand of CAJCHQ010000092.1, from coordinate 4,403 downwards.
GTGTTCGCCTCAAGCCAGCAATTCAATCAAGAAATGACCGATCGCGCCCTTGTGCGAGACAAAATCTACGATCTCTGGAAAGTAGGGCAACCCTATCGTAACAGCCTCCTTGGTTGCGTGGAATTGCACCGGCTGCGTAAATTAAACCTCACGCCTCCTCACATTCGCCGGGATCTGAAGTACAAAGAACATGCTCGTCAATTGAGCCTGGCATTGTATGCCACTTGGTTTGAATATGGCGCCATTGGTGGTGCCATCGGTGGTGCCGCATCGCTGACCGTGCTTAACCTGGGCGCCCCGCTTTTGGCCGGACCAGCAGCTGGACCCCTTCTGTTTGGCTTAGGAATTGTGCCTGTGCTCCTCTCGCTTTTTCTGGCCAGCAAAAAATACTCTTCCCTTTTCAACAAATTCCAAAGAGAAGTCTGTCAACCTAACACTCAAGAATCGTCTTTGACCGACATCGCTTTCGCTGTCCTAACTGCGATGCAAACAGTTAAACTTCTACCTCAAACTGTCACCAAGTCGAGCATCAAAACCAGCATCCGTTCCGACGGCAGCTACCGTGTTTTTCTCGACAATATTGAACCGGCGCAATCCAAAATTTTCACGAACAGCCTCAAAGAGACCTTTTCGCCTGTCATCAGTCAGCCTTATTTGATCCCCAAATACGAGTATTTTGTCGGGGATGATGACGAAGGCGCCGGCAAGAAAGAAAAAGACTTCTTTCGCCGCTACCTCAGAGGCCGCGCAGAGCCTCGGGTAGCTTGCTACCATCCTGTGCCAAGCTTGCTTGCCCGCTCGGAAAAGGGGCGCGCGGCCTTCGAAACCTCATGGAATAAATACGTCAGCCCCGGCTTCATCGTGGCCACTGAGACGAAACCCGAGCTTCTCAATCGCTACTTTGGACTGGGGCCGAGCCTGGCTCAACGTCTCCTATGGGAATGAAGGCGGAAGTCCGCCTCAAAGAATGAACTGGGACGGACTTCGTGCATAAGCTGCCATGACTACATCGCTCACGGCTCCGCTCGAACTATTCAATTTTCCCAGCCGAATCCGACGCTTTCGCGCTTACTTTAAATGCGAGCGGAGCAAAACTGCCGAAAGCAGTTCATACCCTTCATCGTCAAAATGGTTATTATGCAGCGCCTTTTCTAGAAACTGCCTTTCTTCGTTGGAGATGTGACCGTCAGCCATGATCAATTCGCGAATGACCTTAGCCTCGTATTTGGAAACCTTTCCATCATCTTGAAGTGCTTCTTTTAGCGCCTCTTCAAGCGTCATTTTTAGAGCCACTTGTCTGCCTCCTAAATTGGCCGTGTTAATTGGAGATTATACTTAAAGCGCAGCCAAAAGAGGGAGCCCCGAATGGATTCGCATATGACAAAAACCGAAATATCCCCTAAAGAATTGAAGAAGCGCCTGGATGCGGGCGACAACTTAGTTATTTTGGACGTCCGAGAGCCGCAAGAGCTGGAAATCTGCAAGCTGAAATACACTATGCATGTCCCCATGGGCGACCTGCAAAGTCGTGTCGGCGAGCTGAATGACCATAAAAACAAAGAGATCGTCGTATACTGCCGTTCTGGCGGACGTAGTGGGCAATGCGCTAATTTCCTACGGGCTCAAGGCTTTGCCAATGTCCTCAATTTAGAAGGCGGCATCTTGGCTTGGTCGGATGATGTCGATCCCAGCCTCCAGAAGTACTAGGCGACTTTCTCGTCCGGCATCCCCATCTGACAACCATCCGGCATCATTATCCGGCCAATTCAACATTGGGTCACTCGGCAATTTTCGCCCTCGGAACTCTCACGGAGCGGTGGAGTCAAAGGGCGTGTTTGTAGACGTTGGCTAATATAAAGTGCATACCAATGATAGCGAAATCAGGAGTTATCGGACAATGTCCAAAATCAAGTTCAATGTCGCCGTGGTTTATTTGCTCACTTCAATTTTGACAGTGCAAAGTGAACCGGCATTTGCAGGCAAATTTGTCGAAACTGATCCCGACGGAACCAAACATATAAGGGCACCGTTTGTTCACGTCGATGTCAGACATAATTACGATGGCACTAAAAACGTGAACGTAAAGGCACCATTCGTCAAAGTTCATCACCCTCCCGGCACTGATAACGCGCAAGTCACCGCCCCTTTCACCAAAGTCAAACGCAACGAAGATGGCTCTCCCAAGGTTAGTGCCCCGTTCACCAAAGTCAATCGAGCCGATGACGGATCAACCAAGGTACGAGCTCCTTTGACCAAAGTCGATCACGCGAGTGATGGTGCGACTAGAGTGAAGGCGCCTTTCACTCACGTCGCGCCGACAACCGAGAGAAGCGACTAGTCGAAACTTGTCGTCACGGCGTTGAAATTAAGCCCTTGCCGTCGACTTCGACGTGAGACGAGCGTTCGCCTTTGGAAATTATGAAAGTCGCAGGAGCCTTTGGGGCACCACCAGGATCAAACGTGACTGACCCGACGATTTTCACGCCCGGAGGCAGAAGAACTTGTTCGACCAACTTCTGGTTTTCTTCGATGATGTAGGCAGCACCGTTGGTTATACCTAATCGGCTAGTAACAGTTATCAACACTGACTTTTCGGCAGCAGTCTTTTCCCACTTGATCAAATCTTGCACCAGGTTTGCCGCAACGTTTCCGATCGACATTGTCGCCGTTGTCGTCTCGACCACCCGAAAGAAGAAAAATGGCAAGGCTAAGAACATGAAGCCGAAAACAAAAGTCTCTAACTTTCGGAGCGAAACCCAATTCAAAAGTTCAGCTTTATCTCGGTGTTTGGGAACGCTCTCTTTGTCCATAAAACTCAGCTTTCTCTACAAACACAGTATAGCTTTCAAGACAACATCCTCAGCAAATTCGCCTCTTACTTGACTGTTCAATTAGGTTGCAAAAGCTCGGAGCCGGAATATTAAATGCTCTTGCCAAACAATATTCTGCCGAAATTTCGATCAGCAGTCACAACCTCAGCATTGGGCTACAGGTCGGACATGCGCCAGGGCGAAAGAGGACCCCAAGCTCTGATCAGGTGCGAAGCTGTATGCGCCCGTGCATTAAGGGCTCACGCCTTAGCGGGAAGATTAAGTTTTACTTGACATGCAGCCCGGGCTGACTACAATAGTCTCACTCCTTTTACTAAGACCAATCTCATCTGCGGCCCTAGGACATCTGCAACTGTGTATGCTCTGTGGTGCTGCAATTTTCGGGCTCCATCCAGAGTCTGAATCCTTGGTGATCCAAACCCAGGAATTGCAACCATGCATCAAACCTCTCCGATCGGCATCAACTTTCCTCCACCGAATTCGCCTAGCCATTTGTCTGCAAACTTGCCTGATCAGATGACTACCAACAAGCCCACTTATATGTCCAAAAACATTCCTGCTCCAAACAGCCAATCGCCGGGCGCGGCGGTCAAAGAAGACTTCGGTCGGTTAGTGCGGCGCATCATGTACTCGGAGACAGGCAATCACAAGCGCCTGCAAGCCCCCGAAGGCATATTGCCACCCAGCTGCAAGAAACCAGTACCAGTCGAAAACTGCGAATGGAATCTATGCCGCATGCAGGCGGAGCAAGCTGTGATCGAACAAAAATGGGACACGGCAGAATCTCTCTGGTTGCGAGCACTCGAGTTATCAAACACATTCAACACGGCAGACCCTCGCCTGCCCCAGACGCTCGACAATCTCGCCAGTCTTTATTACGTGCGGGGTCAGTTCGAAAAAGCCGAAGCTTTTGCTTTGCAAACCCTCGAGATTACAAAGAAAGTTTATGGCAACATGCATTCAAAAGTGGCAAGCTGCCTGAATAACATTGCCGGAATTTACTTCACCCAAAATTTGCTGAAAAAGGCGGAGCCATTTTGCGTGCAAATCCTGGACATCTACAATAGTCTTTATGGCGAAGATCATCCAGACATCGGCATGGCGCACAACAATCTGGCAATGGTTTATCACGCCCAGGGCAAATATAATCTGGCGAAGTTGCACTACGAACAGGCTCTGCCGATTCGCAAGCGAGTGCTCGGCAACGCTCATCCGAGTGTACAAACTCTTCTCGATGGTTATCTCGAATTGCTGCAAAGATTAGGACACGAAGACACTGCGCGCTCTGTCCGTCAGTCGCGCCAGGAGTCAGTCAGTTGGAAGCTTTTCGACAAATCCATTTCGCTGCCGAAATTTCTGGTTGACCTTCCCGAGTGACTTCACTCAGGCAGTGCTGATCTCAGCTGTTTTTTGCAATCCTAATTCAGCGATCATGCGTTCACGCATGGCAAACTTTTGTACTTTGCCCGTAACCGTCATTGGGAATTCATCAACTACGCGCACGTAGTGTGGCACTTTAAAATGAGCGATGCGCTCTTGCAGCCAGGCGATTATCTGCTTTGCATCCGCGCT
>CAJCHQ010000091.1 GCA_903970295.1 Bryobacterales bacterium | reverse complement strand
TCCTTGGCGGGAAGATGAGATTAGACAACTCAAGGTAGTTAGCCCGCTTGCTGTATCCAAGCAATGTTGCGTATTGCTTAGCCACAAGCTATAGCGCAGCTAGTAGCTGGGGCATCCAGCCTTGCGCAACTACTGCGGAGCATCCCGAACCAGCATGTCAAAACGCAGTTTTTTTGCTGGCAAACTTTGCTGAATAAGAACATGTACAGCATGAACTGAAAAATGAAAAATGAGAGGAGATGATGAGGACAATAGAGACGCCCTGGCAAGGGACATCTCTATTGTTTCTCAAATTGCAGAGGCGAGTGCTCGGTGGATTTAAGTAACTACGTTTCCGTTCGCATCGATGGTGAAAGTCGCGCTCTGATTTCCCAGGATGGGCACGTGCACAGTGACAGTCACTTGCAGATTGCCGTTTGCCAGAGTGACGACCGCAATTTGGCGCAAGTCGCCGCCGAACCCGTCGTAGCTTGCTTCGAGTCCAGAGATGCCGGCCAGAGTAAAGTTTTTTCCCGACACCGAAAGACTGAATTGAACCTGGTTCGCCGTTGTCGTGACCGTGGCGCCGCCTTGCTTTGTCGATTTGCCTTTGGTCACGGCGACGGTGAGAGTATTTCCTGCGCGCGAGATCGTCGTCGGTTGCGCGAAGGAAACGAATTTTGCAATGGTGCTTCCTGGTCCGGCGGCGAATTGCGAAAAGGGTATTGTCTGGTTGTTGGGAATGGAGTTGAGGATTTGACTCGGATCCGGAATGCTTGCATTAGATTGGGCCATGATAATCTCCTGCCGCTTCAGTTGACTGAAGCGTAGCTTGATGCGGATTAGGTGCCGGTTTGAACGCGAAGCTGTTCAAAACTGGCGTTTAGTTTGAGTCGAGAAGTTTGTATCGAAGGAAGAGGGAGAGTTTTTCCTGACTGGTTGATGATGGATGCAAAATCACTCTATGAAAATGAGCCAGGGTATTAACAGCGTCACTCGTTGATCTGTCTTTAATCAATGACGGATTACTGCGGGCTAGCGTCCAGCTGCTCGTTGGTCGCATCAGGCGGCAGTGCATCACTGGCGGGCCGGATATGAGGCTAGCTGAAGCACGTGCTCGCGTAACTATTACGCCCTATTAGAACTCGCGCTAGGTGAGCTTAGCCTCGTCCAACCTTTCGTCGAAGCCTGGTTTGAGACTCCTTAACATGTAAAAGAAGAGGAAGCAGGGCGCCTCGCGCAGTCTCATGACATGTGTCGAAGTATTGCAGGGACAGAGTTTACTGCAGCAGCAAGTCAGGCGTTGATAACTTGAATACCTACACCACTTCGATTTTTTCGACGAGCCCACTTTTAACTAAATCTATCCGCACGCCCTCTGCTAGTCACAACCCCACTGGAACTTGAGTGTTCTCGTCCAGCGATCTTCTCGACCGCTTCACGAATTTCCGATCTGTTCTGTTCTTCAACCTACGTGTGACGCATGCGGATTAATTCGCCGGCGCCTCGTCAACCTAAAGGAGATGTATATGCTGACGCTGAACATCTGGGCATCGCTCGGCGACTTACTGATTGCCGCTGCGATCGGACTTTATATCCACTACAGCAGGCACCCGCTGTTCGACGACATCGAGATTCCGCCCTGGGAATATTCGTTTTCGACGATCCTCCTGATTTTGCTGATCAACCCACTCGTGATTTGGGGCGGTCAGCACATGGCGATCTCGCATCAAACGAGCTACCAGGAGTTCCGAAGCGGAGTCGAACTGCAGCCGGTCATAACCGTCTACAACTGTCACGAATCAGATGTAGATGGCGGCTCTACCGGTGGCTGTGTTCACACCAGAGACGTCGACAGCTACACGGTTCAGGTCTGGGTCGACACCAGCCACTACGAAGGGACGGGCAAAGACCAGCAGTGGGTCGTTTCGGGTCACTGGAAGAACGAGACCAAGTACAGACAGCGCCCTTACACGACGACCGAGATCACGTGGACGATTCCCACCACGCTCGAGGACGTCGTCGTCGGTCCGCACTGGCTGCCAGAGAATCCCGAAGCCCATCGCTTGCCGCCGCCCTGGGGTGGTGACAGTAATGGCTATCTGCCTGGTGACTTGCCGTCTGGTACTCCGCAACCGTGGGCTGATGCCGACGCTCGAGTACAGTCTGGGCACCCTGGTCCGGTCAGTCTGGAATACACGTACACGAACTGGATTCTGGCTTCGGAACAAACGCTGCTCAAGCAGTACAGCGGCGACATCGATCGTTACCAGAAGCTGGGTCTATTGCCCGACATCAATCACGGGCTGTACGACTTCTACTTCCAGGACGACGTTGCCTTCGCCGGCGTATCGGTCAAAAACCCTGCCGAGTGGCAGAGCGACCTGGCGAATCTGAATGCTGTCATCGGCCCGAATGCGCAGGGACGTCTCTACGTAGTCGTT
>CAJCHQ010000090.1 GCA_903970295.1 Bryobacterales bacterium | reverse complement strand
ATGGCTGGAGATATGTGGCTGGATTCGTCCATCGCTAGCAAAATTCTCAAGCTCGTGCCTGATTACACAACCGCAGCGGAGTCTGTCATTGCGGCAGAAGTTCCGCTCACTGAGCGCGAAACTGAAGTTTTGAAGTTGATGGTTAAAGGTTTGAACAACACTTCAATCGCCAAGCATCTTTTTATCAGCACCGACACTGTCAAGACCCACATAAAACATATTCTCGAGAAACTTGCCGTCACCGATCGCACGCAGGCTGCCGTTAAGGCCGTCAAGCAAGGTCTAATTTGAATCACCCCGGGTGACTTCGCTGAATAAAAGTGAAAGTTGTAGCAGTAAATAGCAAAAAAAAGGAGTGAATTAAATCCACTCCTTTTAATATCGGTAGATGCGCCAGGTCTGAATTAATTTGAGTGGCGCACTTTATACCGAGGCTGGGACCTTACTTGCTACCATGCTCTTCACTGTGTGCCTTGGTCGCTTCATCAGCGTGATGTTCTGCGTGAAGTTGATGACCCTTGGCTGTGTGAGCGTGATGTGCTGCTTTCTCGTGATTGCCTTTGTCGTGATGTTCAGCAGCTTTCGCATGATGTTTCGATGCGTTGTCGTGGTGCTCAGCTGCTTTCTTATGATGCTCAGAAGCTTTTTTGCTCATTCGTAAATTCTCCAAAAGTAATACCGGAATTTATATCATCATCATACGAAACTTCGTCACGAAAAAGAATTCGTACGTAGCCGTTGAAAACGTGCTTTCACCTCAGACGCAGCCGCAGAAATAGCACCCCTGCCTACCTCTGAAATAAGGTGGTAACGCTAAGCCACTCAGTCACAGATTCAATTTTAATACGGTAATTATATTTGCGAAGCACAGGCTCAGCAAGGGCACCAGAGATGGTGCAGTTTCATTTGCTCGTTGCCAATGGTATATGCTTAAATCATCTAAAAAATTTCGTTCCAGAGGAGGATCTATGCGAAGAATCGTATCACTCGCTAGTTGTACTATATTAATGAATTTCGCCGCTGTTGCATTCGCTGCCGATCCGCCTAAGGCAGACAATACGGCGCAAAACAAAGGTGCCACACGTAAGGATGCAGTTACTGCTGAAAAACAAGGGAACCAGAAAAGTAAGGTTGCCGTCCTAGCCGAAGTGAGAAAAGCAATCGTGGCTGAGAAAGAGCTATCGATGGATGCTAAGAACGTCAAGATTCTGTTTTCAAACGGACTTGTCACCCTTAGAGGTCCAGTTGACAGTGAAGCCGAGAAGACCAAGGTCGAGGAAATAGCCAAGGGTTGCAGCGGTGTTACTTCAGTCAAGAACTTGATCACGGTCGCCGCTAAGTCGCACTAGTCCTGGGAAACCCAGCAATACATTCATACTCAGAAAACATCGGAGAGAAAAATGAATCAGTCAGTAGTTGGATTAGTCCACACCCGCGCAGAAGCGGAAAATATTGTCAGTGCGTTGCGGGCATCCGCATTCACCGATAGTGACATCTCGGTCCTCTTTCCAGATAAAGAAGGAACGAAAGATTTTGCCCACGATAATTCCACCAAAGCTCCCGAAGGCGCAGTCACTGGTGCTAGCACCGGTGGAGTGCTGGGTGCTGCTTTCGGCTTCGCGGCAGGTGTCGGCGCTCTGGCAATTCCAGGCGTTGGCCCGCTAATTGCTGCAGGACCGATCATGGCAGCGTTGAGTGGCGCCGCTGTCGGAGCCACTGTCGGTGGTCTTAGTGGTGCTTTGATCGGCCTCGGTATTCCCGAGTACGAAGCCAAATTATACGAAGGCAAAATCCGCGACGGCAATATTTTGCTTGCAGTGCACGGCTCAAGTGGCGATCAGTTAAAGCGTGCTGAAGAAATCTTCAAGGCGAATAAGGCCACCGATATACACCGTGTTGGCGAAGCTGCTGTCAAAAAGGGCTAATCACCATACGAACAGTTGACGAAACGGAGTTGGCATCTTACTAGTAGGAGATGCCAACTTTGTTTATTGAACGACGTCATTGACGATTTTCCGGAAGCGCAATGCGTCATTTATCATTTTTGTATTATTAAAAAGCACGTGCGCTTGTTCGCCTGCCGGAATCGAATGCCATAAGAATTGAAGTTCGGCATCGGTGAAAACATGTCGCCATCCACCTACACCATGCAATCGAAAGTAGATCTTATCGCTTGCCACTGGCTTACTTACAAATGGATCGACCACGTGGATCAGATTAAGCTCATGACAAAGTTCGGCGATCAAATCGTACTGCCAATCTCCTCTAGGCTCCCAGTAAAAATCGATGCCTGCTGGACGTTCGGCAACTTCAAAGAACTTGCGCATATTGTCACTGTTTTGCTTCGAAGGCGTAAAACTAGCCGGACATTGAAATAATATTTTTGTCGCGCGTAAGGCTTTTGCGCATTCGATGGTGGTGGAGTACGCTTCCCGAACAATTTTTGTCGTTTTAAAATCGCCGCTCTCCCTTGATTCTTTTGCATTGAGCTCTTTTTTCAATCTTCTGTAGGTAGGGCTCGAGGCGTTGTGAGTGATTAATTGCCAGGCTTTCATGGCAAATTCAAAATCAGGCGGCGCAGCCATTCTCCATTTTTCTAGAGTGGCAATCAGGGGTGGCTGATAAAACGTTTGCTGCACTTCGACGAGTGAGAACGTTGAAAAATATTTGGCTTGCGCCATGCCAAATCCACAGCAGCCGACTTTGATTTTTTCATGCGGTGAAAAAGCTTTGTCAGTCATGCGTTAGTGCCAAATAACAGAATCCACTATTTTAACGTTCTAAAAAAAGTCCGGAAAATCCTGTTGTAATTTGGCTTCCATTTCGGTGATCGATTTCAACATCGGATGATCCGGGCGCAACTTGCGTGCTTCGTCAAAGCACTGCCAGGCAAGCTCCATCTGGTAGTCGCGCGTTAGGCCTTCGCCTAAATCATGATAGGCGCCGACAACCAATGGATTTTTGATCAGCGCTTTGAGCAAGAGTTGCTTCGCTACTTCATCATGACCGAGCGAGCTCTCGATGTTACCTTGCATTATGTCTATGACAGCGCCTTTTTCCAGTTTGCTTCGATCGATCTGAGCCAGGCTTTTCCTGGCCGCTGCCGCTTCGGTATCATTTGCTGGTGACAGATATGTGAGAAAAAGATGCGCATTTTCGTCTTTTGCCAGAGCTGGTTTTAACTCTTTGATTGGTTCGAGCAGAGTCTCTCCGGTTTCCAGACCGTACTCGAGCAATGACAGCAGCGCATCCAACGGGCGATTATTGGCGGCTGCGTTCTGAGCATATTCGATCGCATCTTCTCTGCTTGGAAATTTTGGATTTGCCCCACGCGCGTCGAGCGCCTGCCAGATCGGGGACAATTCGCTTTTCGTTCTCGTTAAGTTCAAACCACTTAATTCTGATGCAGAAATCGAAGCATCGGGTTCAGCATGCACGTTCTGCAATACTAATTTGCCAGTCTTTGCCACTGCTGTTGTTTTGTTGTCGGATTTGCCTAATTCGTTCGCGAAGCGAAACTCCAGTTCTGCCGGCAAATACGGCTTGCTCAAGATATTCTTGCGAATCTCTGGGTGAATCGGACAGCCATAAGCAATGAATTTATCGTAGCTTTTTCTGCAGCTGGCATCGATTAGATTTTGGGATGGCACGAGAGAGACTACCGTTTTGCCATCGTGCGCGTAGATAATGGTATCGCCTGTAGTGCTTTCCTGAACGACTGGTTCAATCGCTGCGTCCTTTTTCTGATCCGGCATGACTATGCCCAAACCGCTTTCTACTTCAAATGCATCGAGAATAGGTGTTTTGAGTGTTTTAGAGGCTAACACTTTGTTCAGCACCTGCCTGTTACTCAATTCGCTGACGCAGAAATAAACGAGTGCATTAAGGTTCGCTTCGGTATAGGTCTTATCTGCTTTTGTGATTGAGTAGACACGCTTGTTTTGAAAGTCATAGACTTCTTCTTTCCCGGCTTCTTCTATCGCGAAGCCATCCGGTGCAAATGTGACTTTCGCCGTACCAGGACCATTGCCGGCAATCAACCCGGTTGAAGAATAGTCCGCTACTTGATTGGCGCTAGCCGGCTGCAAGTTGCATAAAGCTGTTGCCGTGATCAGAACGAAGCGCGAGATATTGAAACACTCAACGTTGAGAGGCATTGAAAAGTTCTTCTGAAATTTTCCCATCGAAGGTAACATCTTCGTATACTCGATCTTCGCGACTATGTTGGGACATTGTGTAATCGAAAAGTCCTGACAAATTGATCGGCGAGCCGACTCTCATACCAACTAGATCTAGCGCGAATTCAAAAGGTTGCCTGATTTTCTGGCCAATGCCTGCGCGCATTCTTTTGAGAACCAATGTGTTTTTGTCGATCCAGAGTTGTGTGTCGTCGTCTTGTTCTATACAACCGCGAATACAAAAACATGTCGGATTCGAATCATCGGCAACCAGGTAGACTTTTTTCAGCTCTGCCAATGAGCTTTTTTGACCGATCGGAAATAAAAGTGTCGGTATGGCGATGGATGTTCCAGCCGAAGCTTCCGCTGCCAGTGCAATTGCTTCCTTGAGTGTCTTTCTCTGGCTTTTTTCTTTCTTGCCATTGATTGAGCGCGCATAAACGTCGTTTCCGTCCGTCCAGACCGAGCCTGAGGCACCGGACTTCCCAGATTTATAATGCTGCCAGTCGAGCCTGAACTTGTTGGGTCTGAGCAGGTAAGTTTTAAATTTCAGTTCGGCGCCGAATGACAGCCAGGGCATTCTGACAAATCCTGCATCCTGGTACGTAGTGCATGCAGCATAGCGGTCGTGCATTTGCCGTATGATTTTTGAAGCGTCCATGCCTTAGCCTCGAACTCTGGTTTCTCTCATCCCGTACCCAATATTAGAGACTAACACATGCTGGAATTGCTTGTCTTTTCTCCACAATTCGGCGCGTTTTAAAACGTCGATTGCGAGCCAGCATGAAAAACTCCTGCTGGAATCACTTCATTGAAGGCAATTTCTGTATAAACCGCGTCGTCTCGGCAGCGTTTTTTCAAAACCTCATCGGTCACCCCTTTGAGCTGTGGATTTGTTTTGCCCAGCATCTCCAGAGCAAAACGATTAGGACCTTCCACCATGTCGCCGATCCCGGTTTTCATTCTCTTGAGAGCGAATGTTTTTCTGTCTATCCACAGTTGGGTGTCGTCTTCTTTGCGCCACCACCCGACAATGCTGAAGCAAGCGCCGTTAGTTTCGTCCGGGACCATGCGCACTTTGGCCAAATGACTGTATGAAATTCTGTCGGCGAAGGGAATGAGAAATCGGGGCACGATCGTCGACGCTCCGCACGAGACGCCGGCATTGATTGAAATAGCGCGCTGCAGAGTGTCTAAATTTCTGGTTCGGCCGAACGAATAATCACAGATACCATCAGCGTTCGACCACAGTGCATGAAAAAGGAAACTGTTAGTTACTCCCATCACGCCCGGCTGCCACTCGAGGCGAAATCGATCAGGTCTGATGAAATAAGTTTTGAAACGCATGTCGCCGCCAGCGCTTCTAACTATGCCTTCATCCTGATACGAATGGCAGCGAGCGTATTTTTGCGTCATTTGCCGAAGTATGTCGGCTGCATCCAAGCCTGGATCCATGCCTAGGTCTCTTGCGACAACGGTCTAAAATGTGGGTCATGATGGATTCGAACCATCAACCAATTGCTTAAGAGGCAACTGCTCTGCCGTTGAGCTAATGACCCTCAACTACGTCTAAATTATAACTCGCGCCCGGATGGATTCGAACCATCGACAGTCCGCTTAGAAGGCGGATACTCTATCCACTGAGTTACGGGCGCTCGGAGGCAAATTATAACCCATTCTTCTTGTGCCTTCGACGGGCCCGCCGGGTAAGGTTAAACACGCTATCGGCTTGGCAGCACAGAAAGCGAAGAATTTCTTAAGTCGCACCGGCGACTTTACTGCGCAAAAGTGAAGGGGCATAAATCCAACCTTCCAAAAGCACATTCGGATCGTCTGAGGAAAATGGATCTTTAAATAACTGGGGCGCCACTCTCCAGGTCGCCACCGAATAACAAGCAATCACCGCATCTAGTGCATGGTCTGATTCCAGGGCCGCTTTCTCGATATTTTTGTTCATCGATATGCGTGGACAAACCTCGACACCTGGCGCACCTTTGTCTCTGAGTGTGACCAATCCTTTCAATATAAGTTTGCGCGTTTCCAGAGACTTAGCCGAGTCTTTGGTTTTGTAGCCAGTGTCGGGCAGTCCCAGCGAAAACAGAACTTCGCGCGGGTAAGCTTCCATGACGGCGCATCCGAACGGAATCTCGTCCTGGAAAGGAACGACGTAGAATTTTTTTGGATCGAGCGAGGCTAACATGCGAATGCCCTGATAGGTCATCTGCACCATCGAAGGATTGCCCCGATGCAGAGGGCTGATGCCGGCACGGTTGGTCGCCTTGTCGGCGATGCGTTTCGGTTCTTCTTTGAACTCGGTGACCAATTCGAGAAAATTGTCGAATGGCATGAACGCCAGTGTCTCTGCAACTTCTTGCCAGGATTGATAGGCGCTCCGGCTAATTTTCTCGGAAAGGAAGTTAAGGAAGTCGGAGGGCAATGAAAAAGGAAAATCGAGACCGGCAGCGACGAGGTTATGAATGGCTTTCAATTCCTGGCCCAATTTGTGGCCGCCACAATTTGTCAGTGAGATGATCTCCATCCCCAGATTGGTCAAGTTGCCAATTGCAAGCCAGGTATCGTTTGGGACGTTTTTTGCGCCGCTAAAATCGGCGCCCGCGATGAATGTCTCAGCCATATCACTCAATAAGCAATGTTGCGCGTTCTATGATGCCATAATCGAAACTTTTGCGCTGTCAACAAATGAAAGATTCCTCCTGTATATTTACACTGCTCGACAGAATGGCTTGCCGCCAAGGGGTGCTTATGCGTGAAGGAAAGCGATTCTTACCTGTGATTGTCAGGCGCGGTCGTTTGACTGTGGCATCTTCGTTCCTCGCTTTCCTTGCCTTGTTCGGCCAGGGTGGGCTGGCGGAGAATGCAGATGGCTTCGACGCGCAAATGAAAAGTCCGGGCGAAAGGCTCAACACGGGCGTGATTTATTGGATCGAGTTAAAGCGTGGCGACGTTACGTCGCATGTCACCCAGAAAGAGACGTTTCAGTCAGGCGATAAAATTCGTTTTCACGTCAGGCCAAATATTGATGGTTATGCCTACGTCGTTTTGAAAAGCGGCAGTCGGGGAGAGCGGTCTGTCCTCTATCCGATGACTTCCAGGAAAGACGATAACAAGGTTACTCACGGTGTGGAATTATCAATTCCTGCCGATGACTTTCTCTATTTCGACAATCACCCCGGTATAGAGAAGGTGAGCCTGACCCTTTCGCGCAAGCCTATTGACGATGGTGCCTTGCTTGCTACGACTGCGGATGTGAGTGAAACTGTGCAATTAAAAGCCAATCCTGGCTCCAAAGACCTCGTCCCGCATAAAATCAAAGTCACATACAGCGCGCCGCCGCCCGCAGAAACTGCAGGACATAATCATGCTCCCGCCGGTATTTCCTTCGAGGCTTTCAAAGCCGGACACGGCGGTGGTGAAGTGACGATCATCAAAGAAGATCCCAATAGCGTTCTCAACGTTGATGTCGATCTGCAGCATGCGGGCTAATACCATGCCAGTTACAAGGGCTTGAAAATTCCCACTTAACCAATCTTTGCATTTGCAAAATGGCTTGGGCACTCGCTTTGCCGTCCTTTGTTTGAGCGTTTGAACCCTCGACACCGGCTTTGCGCGATTTCTCGAGCGCTTGATTACCGGCGGGTTTCAGGCGATTTTGTTTGATGATGATCTGGCTTTCATATAAAATGTAATGCGCCTTAACCGCTCCTTAATGCTGCTAGCGTCAATATAGACTCAAGTTCGCCGATGCACTGTTTATCCCCTTTCACTGAGGATTTATGATCTGGCTAATGTCTTTGCTGATATGCGCAATGCTCTTGCTATGCATGCTTTTCGTGCTCGTACCGGAAATGTTTCCTGAAGTAATCGCGCGCCGCTGGTTGAGCCACTTTCATTATTTCCGTCACTAAAACATGCAGCCTCGAATTGATTGAAATCGGATTTAAATCCGGTTCAGATTGATCCGGATTCGACTCAGATTCGACGGATCGCGTCACTGGCAGTGCAATTGCTAAATAATTTTACGATTAAGTTCTGCGTTGTATCTTGAGAACCAATCGTCCATATAATAGGCTCAATTGTCAGGAGAGTCATGTATGCCCGCTGCATCCGCCGGATTATTCATAATCGACTTTTTCCTCCGTCCTTTCGCGAAGATCTGCGAAAAGTGCCCCTGGGTCATGTTGATCATGTGCCTGGTGCTATACGGATTCGTCGCTTACGTCGTTTTGAAGTCGACCTTCTTAGCCGACCAGCATCATTAACGACCGCTCAGCCTTTTGATACAGACACGAGTTTGATGCTCAATTTGTCGCTGTGCAGGTCAACCCAACCGACATAAAGCTCGGCGATATTTTGCACTTCATTCGGCTGCACTGTATGGTCTTCAATTGTGTAGGTGCCCTCGCTGAGCGGGGTTCCGTCGTAGTTATATGTGGTGTACTGGAATTTGATATTTTTGATTGGTTCGCCATTTAAATTTTTGACTCGGATCCAGCACACCGGGTAGTTAATTACCCAGAAGCCTGTCACATGCCAGTCCACAAGCTCTAAATATGTATTCTTAGTTAGCTCTTCGTCGCCTTCGTCAACGCCGCATCCACCCAGTGGTAAAGCGAGGATCAAGGTCGTCAAACTGATCATGATTAGTGACCAGAATCTTGGCGCACGCTTCATCATCGGGGACACCCAGGGCGTGGATCGCATGTTCCTAAACGAGATTATCAAATGACCTTAATGGGAGGGAATCCATCCGAGATTAGAAGCAATCCCCAGAATGACGAGGACGATCCAGAACAGCAATATGCCAAAGAATAAGGGCTCGCCTTCAGCCAATTGTGCATTCTCCTGTCTAGCCGCCGTCGCGACTACCCAAATTATATCGAAGATCCATTAACATGGGCGGGGAAAGTGTCTGTTCTTGAGGGTTTTTCGTGCAGAATCAGACGATTACTTCTGAAAAAGCTCTGGCTGCGGCCGAGAGTGAGCTTGACCAGGACTTAATTCGAGCTGAATTTCCGCCCGATCCGAATTGCCTTTATCCTGGGCTCGGTATGCGAATTTCCTGTCACATCTATACTACAAAGGCGGAGATCGACAAATTGCTCGATGCCCTCTCCAC
>CAJCHQ010000089.1 GCA_903970295.1 Bryobacterales bacterium | reverse complement strand
CGCTTTACCGCCGTAAACGCCGCCGCCAACACAATCTGGGGTTGGTCGCCCGAAGATCTGATTGGCAAAAGAATGGTCAGCATTCTCCTTCCAGAGGACGCAAGCAAGACAACTACAAAATTGGAAAGGATAAGCCATTCTGAAGGCAGGGGCATTCTCGAAAATCGTGTCGTGCGAAAAGATCTGGCAATATGCGAAACTCACTGGGCCTTGTACTGGTCACCCAGCGAAAAGACGATGTTCTGTGTAGCCCAAGACGTCAGCGAGAGAAAACGCATCGACCGACTGAAACGCGACTTCGTTGCCATGGTCAGCCACGACCTGAAAACGCCACTGACTTCGATTCAAATGGTGCATTCTCTTCTCAAAGCCGAGGCATACGGGATGCTAAACGATGATGGTCACGCGAGCCTGGATATCGCCAATGAAGAAATCGATAGATTGATCAAATTAGTATCGGAATTGCTGGACATAGAAGCGATGGAATCCGGTCAGTTGGATTTGCTCAAGGAAGCACACGACGCGCGCGCTCTCGTCGTCACAGCGGTGCAGTCGGTTTTACAGCCGGCACAGGCAAAAAAGATAGAGATCGAGCTTGTCGCCCGTGCCGATCTGAGCGTGCAAGTCGATAAAGACCGGATCAAACAAGTGCTGATCAATTTTCTTGGAAATGCGATCAAGTTCTCTCCAATCGGCGCACCCATCTCGGTCGAGATCGGGCAGATTGACTCTGAAGTTCAATTCTGCGTGATCGATCATGCTCGCGGCATTCCCAGAGACCTACAGGAAGTCATCTTCGACCGCTTCAAACAGGTAGAAAGCGACGACTCGAAAAATCTCGGAGGCACAGGCTTGGGATTGGCTATCTGTAAAGCAATCGTCGAACGGCATGGCGGCAAGATTGGCGTCGAATCTGAGCTTGGCCGTGGGAGCAAGTTCTGGTTTCGGTTGCCCCTGGAAAAGTCTAAAATAGAAGCCTCGGCCGCGGGGCAATAATTCGGGAGCAATCAGTGGCAAAAATTCTCGTCGTCGAAGATGATCCAAAGCTCGCGAAATTAGTCAGCGACTGGCTCAAAACCGAACACCACATTGTCGAGTGCCTTCACGACGGGGACGAAGCTGCAGGCAACCTCAAAGTCTATGACTACGATTTAGTGGTTCTGGACTGGAATTTACCACACGTCTCGGGCATCGAACTGGTTCAGGAATACCGCGCTCGCGGCGGACAGTCTCCAGTTCTGATGTTGACTGGCATGGACAAAATCCAAGACAAAGAGCAGGGGTTCGATTCAGGCGCCGATGACTACCTGACTAAACCATTCGAAGGTCGTGAATTGACGGCTCGCGTCAGAGCCCTGTTGCGGCGACCGGGTGCTATTGTCAACAACATCGTGGAATTCGCAGACATCAAAATCGACCGCGGCAACTACGCGGTGACACGGGCAAATCAAGAAATCAAGCTGCTGCCGAAAGAATTCGCCCTCCTGGAATTCATGATGATGCGCCCCAATCGCGTGTTTTCGGGCGACGAACTGTTGAACAAAGTTTGGCCAAACGATTCCATATCCACGGCCGACGCCTTAACCACTTGCATAAAACGGCTGCGGAAAAAAATAGATGTAGAAGGACAGAGTTCCATCATCCGAACCGTGCATGGAGTTGGCTATAAACTCTCCTTGCCAAGCAGCGCTGATTAGTCGGGGACAGTCTGCATTCACCTCGGTTTGAATTAACGGAAATAGTGGGAACTTTGTTGTAGGGGGTCAGTCAGTCAAACCCCAAGCTCAATAGTGCAGCGTGTCGGCTTAGCATAGGAACTAAACACAAACATGAATACAGCATCGGTAGAAAACTCGGCGCCAGTCCTCACAACTGGCAAGCCATCTCCGCAGGGAGCGACCTGGGATGGAATTGGCACAAACTTTGCTATTTTTTCCGAACACGCAACAAAAATCGAACTTTGTTTATTCGATTCTGCCGACTCTCCGCAGGAGACTCATCGAATCAACTTGACCAATCAAAACGCCCACGTTTGGCACGGCTACCTGGAAGGCGTCGGTCCCGGGCAGGTATATGGCTATCGTGTCCATGGACCCTTCGAGCCCGCAAATGGTCATCGCTTCAATCCGAACAAAGTACTAGTCGACCCCTATGCCAAAGCAGTCGTGCGGCCAGTCAAATGGGACGACAATTTGTTTGGATACACGATTGGCAGTCCGGATGAAGACTTATCTTTTGACGAGCGCGACTCGGCAGGCAACGCCCCTCTGGCTGCCGTCATCGACCCGAGCTTCGAATGGGGCGACGACAAACCACCAGGGACTCTTTGGAACAAAACCATCATCTACGAAGCGCATGCCAAGGGTTTCACTCAGCTGAACACAAAAGTGCCAGAGAATTTGCGGGGCACCTATGCAGGTATCGCCAGCGCTCCGGTGATTTCGCATCTGACCAATCTGGGCATCACCGCGCTGGAACTGATGCCGATTCACCATCGCACTAACAGCCGCTCTTACGTAGATCGCGGCTTGAACGATTACTGGGGCTACAACACTCTCTCGTTCTTTGCGCCCGATAGCCGCTTCTCAAGCACACCAGGAACGATCGACAACGTGCGCGAGTTCAAACAGATGGTACGCACATTGCATGCTGCCGGCATCGAAGTCATTCTGGATGTGGTCTATAACCACACAATCGAAGGCAGCCATATGGGACCGACACTATCATTCCGCGGCGTCGACAACGTCTCGTATTACAGGACGATGGCAGAGAACCGCCGCTACTAC
>CAJCHQ010000088.1 GCA_903970295.1 Bryobacterales bacterium | reverse complement strand
GATTATGGGGTAGCAGATTCCACCTTAGCAGATGGCCTAAAATTTGGGGGACAGCTCTATGTGCGAGAACGGTCAGTAGAGTTATGGATCGATTCAAGGACATACAGAGTCGAATCTTCGCTGAGGAGCATAAGGGAAAGCGCTTGCCCTTTCGTAAAAAGCTTTAAGCTGTTCAGACAAGAAAAAATGATCGTGGACTTTAGCTACCTTGGTTATGACCGTGACTTTCTAAGTTATGTTTCTGAACACATAGGAGATCCAAATTGCCTGAAGGCTTTTGCATACTGTTGGTCAGCCTCGGCGATTGGCAGAGATCGCCTGTTTAAGAACAAAGGTCTTACAAGAGAAGTCCTAGAGAAAATACAAGACCCGTTTGATACCTCATTTGATGTCGATGACTCGTAAACTCACCAGAATCACCATCTTGTCGAGCCAAATTAGTTGCGGCAAGATAGTTGGCGAAGGAGCCGAATGGCGAATGCCGCGAAAAGCACAACAATCTTTCCCCCCAACAATAGACAAGGTTTTGCATGTTTGTACCTGACGATATTGAAATTCTCTTGAGCACCGAAGCAATAGACATGAGAAAAGGCGCTGATGGATTAGCTGGTTTGGTGCGCGATATTCTGCAAGACGAGCCTCTTGTGCGGAAGCTGTTTGTTTTTCAAAGCAAGCAAGCGAATTCAACGGGGCAAATTCACTTTCCCACTGGTACTACAGGTGGTATGACGTTTCGGCGGGCTGCACTGCGAATGATTCTACAAGGTGCGGATTTGAAATCATTAAGCCAGCAGTTACGCAGAGCCAACGTCAGCATCGAATCGAGATCACTTTACCCTTGGATTTTCTAGAACTTTGTGACAGCGACATGGTCAGCCCCAAAAAGGTACTGTGCGATTTCATCGCCGATCTATGCGACATCGTTGAAGCGGTTTAGGCAAATTCCCGGTTCCCAAATCTATACTGTGACCCTATTACTCGGGCTCTAACTCTGATTTACTAGGTTGCAGACTTCGGCAGCTTGTAAGGAGGAAAAATTGTCCCAGATTGATATTGAGCTTTTACTTAATCGTGATTTGAACACAAAAGAAGAATTTCGGCTTTTGTTTTCAATCTGGCAAAATGTTTTGCCAAAATTTATTCCACAGAAATATGGTTACGGTGAGACGCCAAAGCACCCATTCGACGTTCAATGTCCCGAAGAACCGCTTGATTCGGTCGGTCATTCTGTGACTTTATTCCGAACAAGAAAGCCAAAATTGCGATCGTATATCGGTGGGCGAAGACCGGGTGCCCCCAAAGTAGCACATTCGATCTGGCACCTGACTTTGGATTCTGAAGACGTAACTAGTCAGGAAATTTTGTCGTTACTAGCAGCTGGGTCAGCTCAGCTAGGGGCTAACTTTGCCTGGGCCCACATTGGTAATGACTATGACTTCGCCCGCGGACAAAAGTCTTTTACAGCTATCTATCTTGACGCGGAGCGAAAAAAACCATTTGTGATGTTGGGAGCCAAAGTGCACGAGTATCTGGGAGACCTGTACTGGTGTACTGTGTTTGGCCCGCCTTATGTTCAATTATTTGGCGAAGAACACATTCTACAGACACCAGCATATTCAGTCAGAAGGCTGCAAGACGGCCTCATTTTAGTACAACTCACGGAACAAATAACCGAGTCAATTGCGAATCCAGCTCACTTCGAGAAAATTAGAAACGAAGCAAAAGACCATCTAAATCACAATGCCTTCTTCGATCTTAATAAACCCAGTGGGAGTCAGTACAACATCCCTGAGTTTGGCTTTCGATAGCAGAAGGGTTTTTCAGCAGATCCAAAAGATAATCGGCTCTACGTCAACGCAATTTTTTTACTCTGGATTGCAGCGTATTGCAGACTATAATGGAAGCGGTACCTTGCTAAATCGTTATGTCTATGGCAACGGCGTCACGGCGTTGATGAACCACTGATTGCGATTAGCAGCGCCGGAACGATTACTTATCTGCATGCCGACGAAACAGGATCCATCATTGCGAGTACAAATTCAACAGGAGCACTTTTGAGTCAGAGTACGTACTCGCCTTGGGGAGAGAGCACCTCGGTGAACGGTTTCAATTTCGGTTTCACAGGGCAGCGATTGGATCCTGAAACAAAGAACAGATCAGGTCTATAACAGATTTCTTGGTGCAGCCGGAATATACGGACTATACCGTCAAATATTCAGCCGATAAATGAGCACAACAATGGAAATCATTGTGCAGGAATATTTGGACTACACTGGTCGTCGGTTCTTGATAAATCCTGAATCCAAGGAAGTCTCGCAAACTTATAAGAATCAGAATCAAAGCGAAGATTTGTTCTACAGGAATTCGGCAGGGTATGGAACAATTCTAACCACCGCTTCTTGGCCCGTCAGGCAGATATTCACTGCCCTGTATGTGAGCTGGTACCGATAGTTTAGGCCAGAAACTCTTAAAGGCAAGGTGGAGATCCGTCAACCATCTAGCGAGCTTTTTGCATGGTACCAGATGCGATACCAGCGGTCAAGTGTATATGAATTCGATCCTCCTCTGTTCCTAG
>CAJCHQ010000087.1 GCA_903970295.1 Bryobacterales bacterium | reverse complement strand
TGGGTTTAGTCTCAGCGCAGGCGGTGCAACCGGATGGACGCCACGCTGTCGGGCAGCCTACCGGAACTGGCGGTCGCTCACACATTTATGGTGATGGAGTCTCTCCCGGGAGTTTCGGTAAGCCCGCCGCCCCACCCTTAGGTCACCTAGACTGGACTACTAATGTCGCCAATGACCCTGAGCACGTGCAAGCACGAGCGGACAGACAAGCACAAGAAGCCAAAGACAAGGCGGCTGCGACTAGTGGTAGCAATCAGCAGTACCACGATGACACTAACGGACACGCTGTGCAAGCCGGCATGGAGGAGGCTCAAGTTCTCGATCGACTCGGGCTCGGTCCGAACGCCGGACGCAAAGGCAATATCTTGGCTGGCGCTTTTGCTGGTGCGGTCTCACGTTCCATAATCGCCCCAGGCCTTCTTAGTCTTGCCTACAAAGTCGAGAACTCACAAGCCGTCCACCCCGAAAGCTGGACCTACAGAACAGCACACAGTTACATAGTCAAATATGACAAACGCAGCAACCTCGAGCGACAGCTGAACGAAGGCTTGGACCCCAGAGAAGCAATTGCGCCATCGAAAAAGAGAAGAGGCGAAACAGCCGAAGCTTACGCCGCTCGATTGAAAGAAGAAGAAAAGTTGATTGGCCGGGGCGTGCGACCGGCCGCGACTGATCTCAAACAGGAAGTTTCGGTTCTCGCCGACAATGCGCGCCGGGGTATCGGTATAAACAATCCGGAAGATGTTTCCGGCGAAGTTCATAACAACTCTAGAAAGGCGGTTTTCCTTGAGGAGTATCTCAAGGCCCCTCCTGGTACGCATCAGGAGGCACTACAAAACTTCGTCAAAAAGGTAGCGATCGGCGCTCCCGGTGGATTGTCCGAGGCTGACAGCAAGCTTCTCCAGGACATGGCCCTCGCTGTCGATAAGCAAGCACAATTGACTGCCAGAGTATCAAAGGTCGCCGAAAGCATTCCTATGCAGGTGATTAAGGGCGCCGCCAAGGGCGGTGCCGCTGTCGCAATGATCGATACATTCAATTATTATGCGGATGTTTTCGCTCATCACGAAGGGGCGAAAATGGGAGCCCATCCTGAGATAACAACTCTGATGGGGGCAGTTATTCCGCAAGCATTTTTCTACGGCGGCATAATTAAGGGACCAGCTGAGAATGCTACCAAGCTGGAGAGATTGGGTAATCTCGGCAAGAAAGCCGGTGCTGCCACGTTCTTTGGCTTTGCCGGTGCGGCTGCGCTAAATGCGCTCGATTATGCCGTTCCTAGTTTGCGGCACTCTGAATATAGCCGCATCATGACTCCAACTACCGGAGAGTCGATGGCTGAAGCCGCCACCTGGGTGATGCCCGTTGCCGAAGAAAAAACAAGATGGAAAATGGCTGCCGCCACGTGGTTGACGGCTCGGTCGACCAATGCCACTTGGACCGAATCAATTCTTGGCGGAGCAGCGATCGCGGGCACTACCGCCGTCATCGGTAAAATGAGAGGCCAAAAAGTCGGCGAGGCGTTGGCTGTCGAAGCTGGACTCTGGGGTGCTGGTCGAGTTCTACATACTCTGGGATTCGCTCCCCACGACCGCATAGGCACCAACGACGGCTCGTGGGCGGCGATCAAGACAGACACTGAGAAGATGACTGAATCCTCACTGCGCAATGCGGTGACAGCAATGACCGATTTAGCGGCCGTTTCGCCAGATGCCCTCACGGTCTACCGAAAGCAACTCATTGGCAACAAAGATACTTTTCCGATCGCGCCCCAAGACAAAACACCTGATGATCAGATCGATTTCGGCAAGCTGATCGCCAACGACAGAACAGAGCTGGTGCTTGCCGAAGCAGAAGGGCAGAGCATCCTGGATAACGGTCTCACTCAAGCTCGAATCAAGAATATTTATCCAGCCTATACTTCTCACGGCTTGTTTGATGGCGTAATGGGTTTCTCACCAGTCATAGCGCCTAAGCAAGAAGCTGATCTGACTGGGCAGGCGCTCAGAGATATGCTTTTTGCATCAGATATGTGTGACATCACTGAAAAGAATCTAAAGATGGCGCAGATGCAGCAAGCCAATCATATCGACACGATGAACGGTCATCAAGTCACCCAGGCTGACATCGATCAAATGGAAGATGAGAAGAAAAAGCTTGATGCGATGATGCGATCGATGTTGAGAGACGGTCCTGATGCCAAACCGCACGACATCAAAGAAATCGTAGAGGGCAATTATGCTTTCTGGAATAAGTCGAGTTACAGTCTTGCGAATTTTGCTGAGCACGATCAACACAGCTACGATCACCTTCTTGACGCTCTTGAAAGCGATCAAGTTGTGAATGGCAAGCCGATCGGTAAGATTCCGCAGAGCCTCGCATGGCTGCAAACCCAGAAGACATTGAATCTTAATCCCGACATTTGCCAGAAATATGTGGCCAAGCTATTCAGAGATGCAGCAATGATGCACTTGGGTGAAGCCGTTTATCAGTTTAACGGTGGTTCCGGCGACATCGAGGCGGCCAAAATCACAATCGCTGGAACCAGGTTGCCGAGCCATAACCCCGATGCCTGGAAGAACGTCGATTCGATGATCGCCATGGCTGCGCAATACGATCCCAATAATGTCGATCTCAAAGCCTTAGAGAAAGAGAGAGACGATGTTGTCAATCGAATCATAGACAAAGACCCTAACGGTAAAAGCTGGTACAACAACATCAAGAACCCATTTGGTATCCAAAAGCCACCTTTTATCCCATAAATCAAATTGAACTTTTTTCGCCTTCCAATCGTTTCTAGATATAGGAAACGATTTGGAGAAATAGTTTACGCGTTGCTTATCTAATCGCAAGATCTTGATTTGGGCGGTGCTTTTGGCAACTGCCGGCTGCTTCTGCGGCTTATTTGCCAATTGGGTTTTTCTGACTTTGCTGGCAATCATTTTTGCGCTGCCGGTGATTTTTGCCCTGTCACTTCCTACCCTGGTCCCAGCTACTCGGATCAAAGGCTGCCTGGCTCTCGCTGTTGCGCTGCCTGCTCTGGCATACATGTATGCCGGTTGGCGCTCACCGCGCAGCCAGGACCCGCTACAACCGTTCGTGCGCAGTTCCATAATTCTTTCAGGCGTTGTGCTTCGTCCTGTACCGTGCACCGCTAGCGGTGACTTGCGCATGCTTGTAACGCCGCGACGAATTTGTTTTCCTGTCGATCAAGCGATCGCTGAACCGTGTCCTCTACTTGTAGTCGCCAGGCCGCTGTCGGTGACGCATGGTGATGCAAACACGGTGGCCGCCGGAAACACGGCAGACTCAATTGGCGTCGGCGATGCTCGCGCCGATGATACCGTGACGGTACGTGGACGCTTGACGAGGCTTCTACATCCAGACAGAGATCTAATCACCGCGCGCTGTCGCTTTTTGATCGATGATGCGACACTTTCGATCGGCCCGAAGGAGTCGGGTCCGGACGAGAGCCAGCTTGCCTCGTCTGATATCCTCAGTAATTTCCTAGCCCACTCGACTGCTGAAGAGCTGAGGTTCGCTGCCCGTGCGTGGGATCGAATAGCAAATTGGCAATTGACTGCCATGATTGAGAGTTGTCTTGTTATATGTCGGCAAAGCATATTGTCCAGTCACGTCGCCGCCATTGGTGAAGCCAGAGGCGGTCTTTTGACATCCATGGTTTTAGGTGAACGGGCGACATCTTTGCCTTCATCTATGGTGCAAACCTTTCGCAATGTCGGGTTATCGCACATCCTTGCTGCTTCAGGTTTCAACCTCACCGTAGTGATCGGCATGACATATTGGTTGCTACGCTTAATTTTTCCTCTAGGTCAAATTCCGAATTTATTTTCGTTCGCCACCATGATCGTTTTCATGGCTTTGGCGGGACCGTCGCCATCACTGATCCGAGCAGCATTGATGTGCTCTCTGCTTTTGCTCGGGCGCATTGGTCAACGGCGAACTGCTGTAGCAGCCACTTTAACGGTTGCACTTCTTTTGACCTGGCTCTTCTCTCCTCTCTCGTTGCTGGATGTCGGATTGCAGCTGTCATATGCTGCAACCGGCGGCATCATCTTGGGCGCACGTCAATTGTCGGACTGGATTAATCGCAGTCCTTCAGTTCTCGCCGGAAAGATCGCCGATGCTGTTTCGATTGCCACAATCGCCCAGCTGTCAGTGCTACCAGTACAGGCTTTTTACTTCTGTCAGGTCGGATTTCTCTTTGTCATCTCTAATCTGCTGGTGGTGCCTGTCGTCACGCCTGTTACCATCCTTGGTTTTGTCACGTCATTGTTTGCTCTGCTCGGGTTGATTTTACCAATGGCACAGCCTGCAGTGACTTTGATTGCTCGCCTGTTGGACTGGCTTGTCGCATTGCCGCTTGCTTACATGCTCTCTGTCACTGATTACCTCGATAAAATTGAGAGCGCGCGCCTGAGATTGGGCCGACCAGAACTCTGGGCGATATTTGTTTATT
>CAJCHQ010000086.1 GCA_903970295.1 Bryobacterales bacterium | reverse complement strand
AGCCACCCTCTGCCTTACTCTCGCCGAGAGCGATGGCGGTCCATTTTAGTTAAACCATTACGCACACAGCGCTTGAAAACAGCGACACCACGTCCGGGCGGACATGGTGTGTGACATTCTTAACGAATTAGCACTTTCTCGGACGCCAATTTCCTGGCCGGGCGATCACTGCGTTTTTGCCAATCTGTGGCAGCTGTGGCGCCTACGGTTTCTGCAGCTCCGGCTTCCATTCATCTAGAATAGCGCCTTCAATCGGGCAAACCGAGAGACAGGCGCCGCAGTCGATGCAGGTGGCATCATCAATGTAGGTGTACTTCGTTTGTTTAGTGTTGATCTTGCCATCTGCCCAGTGAATACACTCAACTGGACAAACCGGGATGCAGTCAGCAATTCCCTCGCAAAGATCAGCAACTATGGTATAGGACATTTGGCAAACTCCTCATAGCTTCTAATTTATGTAAGGTCCTGGTGGACCTGAATTTCGGACTGTTCGATTATCCCTTATGGCTAAGTGGATTCTGCAATTCTTAACGATTACAATAACGATATCAGTCTGAAGGAGCGTTCAATGGTTGAAAGCACGGTAAAAATATTCACCCCGCCGGGTGCGCATGGGCGCAATTATGTCGGCTATTTCGTCAACCCCAGGATCGAAGCTTTTCCAGATGGTGACTACGAGATCGAAGGCCGCTTCTTCGACGACCGCGGAGAACTGGTCGGCAAGATCGAATACAACCCTCAGTCTTTGCCATACACAGCCGAGCTCGATGGCGCCACCGATGTCAAACATCGCCGGCTGACCAATGTCTATGTCCAGCGCGGACGCAATCCAATCAAAATGACCGGTACGGCCGAGTAACTTAGAAAAATCGATAGAGTCCGCCCTGTCTGGGTAAGGGAGTCGCTGGACTGAGCATTTGATTGCCGAGCGGGCTGACACCAAAGGGACTGATCCCGCTCCCGTAGCCGTATGGGTTGATGCCGCCGTAGCCTCCAAAGGGGCTCATGCCCCCACCGCCAACAAAGGGAAGATTGCGATAGCTTCCACCTAAGCCGCCCAATCCGCCGTAGGGTGACATCCCATACGGCGATATGCCATAGGGTGACATCCCATATGGCGACATGCCGTAGGGTGAAATCCCATATGGCGACATCCCATATGGCGACAACCCATACGGCGACAACCCATACGGTGACATACCGCCATAACCATAACCGGGGTATCCATAACTGGTGTTGCCGGACATCATGCCCGAGGCGGCTTGACCGATGGCTTGCCCGATCTTGTGCAAGACCCCGGGTTTGTTGGCATCCATATTCTGGGGATAGCCCGAACCAGAGCTGCCCAAAGACATGGTCGAATTAGCGGAGTAAGGCTGTGACGTCGAGTACGAATCAGCATTGCCCGTCGGCTGATCGGCAGTGGTTGGGTACTGAATGCCGCCGGTTTGTACCGGCTTGGAGCCAACCGCCTCCCACAGTTTTGCCACGCGGTCGGGAAGTGCTTCTTGAGCGGCGTCTTTTTCAGTCGGCAGGACATCTTTTTCCAACCGCTTCACTCGCTCGAGCAATGATTGGCGCGGATTGGCTTTGCCGAAAACCTTCTTCTCCATGACCGACAATTTTTCGGTCATATTCAGTTCGGTAGTGCGCGGTTGTTGTTGTTTGGCTGGAGCGTACTTAGGCGGCGTCGAGCCGCTCCTTTGACCGAAAAAGTTCGAGGACCCGCCCATGCCCATATTAGAACCCATACCGCCCATGCTTATGCCCAGACCCATGCCGATGCTGATCATGTCTTGATCCGAATCGTCTGCGTCAGCCATGGAATCGGCACCATTCATGCCCTCAGAGTCATCCCAATCAGAGTGCTTGCGAGCGCCTTGGTTCCCAACCTGGCGCGGGTCGATCAGCGACTCGTCTGGCCCCTCACCTTGCGCAGACATCTGACCGTCGCCACCGTAGCTGTTTTTAGCGCCCATCAACGCGGCTTTGCGCCGACGCACGCGAGCAGCCTGTTCCGGACTGATGCCAACGAGGGCGTTGGGATCGTCAGCGGTTTGCGGTTGATAACCACTGGCGTCGAGAGGTTCGTAACCCTTGCTGCCCGCCGCGGGTGCCTTGCCAACGACCGGTTTTCCCTTACCGCTCCCGTTCGTCTTAAGACCGCTGTCGGAGCCAAAATCGTCCACTCGCGAATCATCTTGAGAAACCGCACTGTCCTTTTTAATACTATTCAAAGCCAATTCAATCGAAGCAAATCGCTGTTCGACCGGACCAGAGACTGTGTGGCCAAACAACATCTCTTCCAGACGGCCCACACGTTTGTCATCAGTGTCAGATTTATATGTCTGAGAAAAAAATTTTTGCTCGAGTTTTTCCAGTGTCGGGTCGATTTGAAAGTCGGAAGCGAAAGCCCAGGGACAATTAGCCAGCATGGCGAAAACCACGAGGCGCAGACTCAGTTTTTGCGTATGATTCTGCCGATGCGATTTAGTCATGGCGGTCCCGGCGCACTCCCTGCCCAAAAGTATTATGACGCATCCAGGCTACAGCGTGCTTGAAGCCGCCTATGGGGGCTGAGAGCGGGCGAAAATGCTCAAATAAAAAGAGCAGCCGGAGGGAAGGCTGCTCTTTTTTACACCTCATGGGACCTTACTAACCTCTCACTTCGAGGTTCTGGGGGGCTTTGGTGAGGGTCTAATTGGATTAAATTAGAAGTGCCCCACAAGGCAACGGACCGAATTCGTGCTCACCGGCACTTCTACTTTTATAGCAGCTGCCATATATGCTCACGTATAGGATAGGCTGTATTTGTTTATGGGAACGCTTATGTTGTCGAGGTTTTGCAGTACGACAGTTTTCAAGGGACGAAATCGGGCAAACAGCACTAGGATCTAACGGCCACGGGTCAAACCAGGTTATGGAGTCGACGATTGAGGCAAATAAACTGAGCCAAGGCGAACCGAGTGAGCGGCTAGTCTTACTGGTCGAGCACCTTCCCCAGGAGCTGGAACTCTGCCGGAACGCCATCCTTTCTCAGTCACATTTGTATGGTGTTGAGGTAGCGCAGTCGAGCGAAGAAGCTCTGGAGCAAATTAGCAAAACTCACTTCGACGTTGTCGTCATGGACTACGAATTACCTGATATCGCGGGTGGTGAATTCATCAAACAACTGCACCGAGTGCGGCCGGACTGTCCAATCATCGTCATCACCAGTATCGATAGCCCTGAACTGGCTCTGCACATACTGCGGTCCGGCGCCAGCGACTATCTGCCGAAGATTGGCGAATATCACAAATTCCTGCCCAGAACGATCACGACTAATTTGCAGCGCGCCATGCTGTTAGAAAATCTGCGCGAGACATACCAGCGGGTGGAGCAGATCTCCAAAGACGAAGCTTTGCTCAACCGTTTAATTGTCAGTATTCACGGTTCTCTTGACCTGGAAGATATCCTCGAGAAAGCCGTCAGCAGCCTATCCGCCGAACTCGTAGTGTCTCGGGCGATCATCTGCCTGACCGCTGAACCCAGAAGCAGTATTCGCATCGCGCGCCAACTGACAAAATCCGAACGAGAACCGATTTCGGAGAAAAGTGCAATTTTCTCCCGTTATCATGACCTGCTTCTGGATGTCGGTGAACGCAGGCCCCTCGTCGTCATGCACGAAGACACCTTTGCCTTTGCCAAAGACGTGAAAACGGAACTCTCTCGTTACCAAATTCTCTCCATGCTCATGGTGCCTCTGGTCTACCGGGGACGGCTGCTCGGCTTGCTTCATATGGATCAATGCGACTATCTGAGAGTGTGGACCGTCGGCGAAATCAACTTGCTCCCGCGCATCGCCAACCAACTTTCGATTGCCATCAGTCAGGCTCGTCTTTATCAGATCGTCGAGACGCAAAGCACTAGCATCGATAAATTGACCGAACTCTGCACT
>CAJCHQ010000085.1 GCA_903970295.1 Bryobacterales bacterium | reverse complement strand
CTTTAGATGTAATACAGGAAACAAATCAATCCTTAATAATTGACGAAATGACCCCGCCGATAGCACTTTACAGACAACGACAGATCTTATTTATGGGTGACAGCAAAGAAATCCGCGCTGCTATCGACAAAATTTGATTTTGCCTCTGCGCAGCCAATCAGCTCGAAAATAGTCGACGTAACGCGCCAGTCACGAAGACAGTTTTATATTAACCGCAGACAGAGAGCTTTACTAAGGCGGCAAGATGAATTGCAACCTGGCATTGGTTGACTCCGATACCGGTGATCCACCGACCGAACTTCCTGTTGGCACGTTGATCGCAGACCAATACAAAGTTATCTCCAAGTTAGGCAGTGGTGGCATGAGCGACGTTTACCGCTGCGAAGACTTGCAGTTGCAACGTCTGGTCGCAGTCAAAATGCTGCACCACTTTACGACAAAAGCGGCAGTGACACGCTTCCAGCGAGAAGCTCAAATAGTCTCGACCCTGGTTCAGGAAAACATTGTCAAAGTATATGGATTGCACGTTACGACTGAGAAACAGCCATTCATAGTCATGGAATTGATTGACGGCGAACCATTAGACAAACTGATCGAGCGCAACGGTCCGCTTAAATTACCTAGAGTACTCAAATTCATTGCCCAGATCTGCAACGCTTTATCGGCGGCGCACAATCAAGGGATTATCCATCGCGATCTGAAACCGAGCAACATCATGGTTATCAACCCAGGTGGTGAGGATGAATCACTGAAACTCCTCGACTTTGGCATTGCCAAAATCATCAATGACAACTCGATAAAAACGACTCGTACCGGTGAGGTTTTTGGCAGTCCTATTTATATGAGTCCCGAACAAGCCCAGGGCAAAACCGTTGATGCTCGAACCGATCAATACTCACTCGGTTGTCTGGTGTTCGAATTACTCGCAGGCAAGCCACCATTCGTGCGTGAAGGTTTTCTAAACACGATGATGGCTCATGTAATTGACCCTCCCCCTGGGCTGTCTGATGCATGCAATAAAACATTTCCTTTGCCCGTCCATTTGTTTGTAAAGCGGCTATTAGAAAAAGAACCTGGCAACCGCTTCCCTTCGATCAAAGCAGCCGAACAAGCGCTTCTCAGCGGCAATACGCTCAAGGGTTTTTGCAAGACAAAACAGTACAAGAATATTTCCAGCCACTCATTACTGACCGCAATGGCGGCCCTGCCCATTTTGATCTTGCTTATCGCCTCTTATTTTCAAATTGCTTCCAGCACTACAAAAGACAAAGTCGATGCCGATACGAGCCACACTTCTTCAACACTGACGCACGCAGAAACCATACTGATCTTCCGATTGAAGAACGAGCCTATGCTCGAATCGATCGATCTCGCCCAACAGCGAATTACCGACGAGGGCATGCGTGGCTTCGCCAATGCCCACTTCATCAAACAAGTCAGTCTGGTTGATTGCTGCAGCGTCACCGATATCGGCCTGAAATATCTGGCCGGTTTGCACTTGACCAAATTGCAATTGAACGACACGCGCCTGAGCGATCTCGGCATGCAGACGATCAGCCAAATTCCAACGCTCGAGTCACTTGACCTGAGCGAAACTGATATTACAAATGCTGGAGTTTATCATCTGGAAAATCTCAAGCATTTAAAAGAACTGCACATCAGTTGGACCTCTATCTCGGGCCCGGCGTTATCACATATTGCTAAATTGACCGCACTCGAAGAGCTACATCTCAGTGGCGATCCCATTTCGGCAAATTTATCGGCGTTAGCTAATCTCAATCTCAGAGAATTGCGTTTGCGAGAAACGGGCGTCAGCGACAAAGATATGAGAATACTGGCACAAATGCCATCATTGCTTGCATTGGACCTTGCTGACAACAAGGGTATAACCGACGCTAGCATGCAATATCTGGCTGCACTGAACAATCTGCGCCTGGTAAATTTAGCCGATTGTTCGGTCACAGAACGTGGCGTCAGAACATTACAACGCTTGCTGCCGTTTTGCGAGGTTCGGATCCAATCCGAAGCGCCAACAGATATAGTGAAATTGATCGTAGACAAACATCCAACTCGGTGCTACCAATTATTTGAGTAAATTTTCGCTCTCGATTATGATGAGAACGGTGGCACTATGAGAAGGAAGATTTGCGAGCAAGGATAGCTTTCAAAAGCGTGGGACCAGTTGTCGTCTTAGCCCTGTCATTGGTTGTGGCGATACCAAGCCGTGCCGGCACGACCGATGCTAGCAAACTTGCCGCTCTTGCCGCCCAGATTGGCAGTCAGAAGGTGGCAGCCGGCCCACTTGACGCTACCGCCCAGAAAGCTGCAACTACCGGCAGCAAACATACAGCTGGCAGTGTCAAAACAGCAGGCGGCAATCGGGCGGCAGCTGAGTATGCCAAGGGTTTCGTCCGGGGGCAACCCTTTGAGGTGAAATCTGTTGATTTTGACGGCATCCATTTAGTCTTCAAAAGTGCCCCCAAGGGAGCAAAAATCAGTGTCGGTGGGTCCGATGCGACGACGCGCAAAGATGCATTTGTCGGGATCGGTCTGGAATTATCGACATCGCAGATCTTGAGCGGTGAATATTACATATCGAGTGCGAACAAACTCGTCGGTGAAACTACCGAGCAACCAAGACCACAACTTGTGCGCTACACAATCAAAGACGCAGCACCCGAAATGTGGCAAAACGATGCGCCTTACTTTTTGCGGCTCAAATTCTTCAAAGAAGTAAAAGGCATGATGCCCGGATACATCGACCTGGCTGTCAGCGATGGCACCGAACAAACCAATCTGAAAGGATTTTTTTACGTTGCGAGAAAATCCTATGCGCCATAATGGCCTATTATTATTAGCCGCGAGCGCTTATTTGAGCGTCCTGTTTGCGCCTTCGTCCCGCGCCGGTGAGGGGCTTAAAACAGCACCTCGACAGAGTTATAGTGCAAGCGTCGGCAGAGCAGTAAATCAGGCGAACCCAAACCAAAATAGGGAAAAGTTCGCGCGTGGGGTAGTCAGAGGGCAACCGTTCGAGGCCGCAGTCGTTTGCTACGACAGTAATCGATTGGTGTTCAAAAGCGCGCCGATTTCTCAAGAGGCAACTTTTGCCGGCGCCATACCGATTACTAACAACGACGGATTCGTCGGTATTGCCCTGGTGTTTCCCAAGTCACAAAATTTCACAGGCGAGTATTTCGTCTCACCCACGACCAGTTTGCTCACAGCCGACAACCTGACTCAGCCACGCCCCGACCTCATTCGGTACGTATTAGACGACAGTCGTGAAAACGCCTGGCACAATGATGCCCGTTACTCAATGAGCTTGAAATTTTTCAAAAAAGTGAAAGGCATGTTGCCGGGCTATATCGACTTGCGTGTCACTGAAGGCAAAGAAGAGACACATGTCAAAGGCTACTTCTACGCCGTGCAGCGATCGCTAGCGCTTTGAGCACCTAGTCGCTTTTTTGGACGCCGGTGAAAATTTTCGGCTTGAACGGCTCCA
>CAJCHQ010000084.1 GCA_903970295.1 Bryobacterales bacterium | reverse complement strand
GCAAGCACCACCGCAGCCACCCCGCCTATTTCCACCACCGCAACCAGCGCACCTATTCCGACCACATCAACGATCATCAATATGCGACCTCTGCCAGAGGATGCGAGCGAGGCTGTGACGACCAACCTGGTCTGGAAAGATTTGCGCGGTCACGCTCAACCTGCTGACATCTTCGCCAGAGCCAGTCAAAAGCTGGGCAGCGACGTCGCCATTTTTAGCGAAACCCCGACTAAAACCAGCGGCATCAATTTTGTGGATAGAACTAACCTGGGACGGGTCGGGCATCTAATCTTCGCTCAATTTCCACCGTCACTTAAGGTTTTCCAAGAGATTCTCAGTCAAACGGGAGCCAAGAACATCTATCTAGTCGGTTCTCGGTCTGCTGATGTGGACGACGCCGGCGCTTTTCTCAAGCGTCTGGTCGGACTTGCCAAGTTTGCCATCAATCAGCGGCAAGGCCAGGTTGAAGGCGAAAAACTAGCGGCTCTGATGGCAGCCACCAAAATGTCACTGGCGCTGGGTTTGACCGTTCTCAGAAAGGTAAATTTGATCGACTGGTTCGCCGAGGATGGTCTTATTTCGCTCGACCTGTTGGGCGAGGCTCTGGGTTCGGGCGAAGATTTGCCTGAATTTCGTCAGATGGCAGATTCGTTAAGGACCTCGCGTGATTTCAGAGTTTGGTGCCAAACTAGCAGCCTCAAGGATATACAATTAGGCGTCCAGGTTAAGTCCGGCGAGCCGACCGTGCTCATCGACGTAGCCGAGGAAGCGATAGCGTATGAGAGCAATCAACTCGATTCCGACAATTTATACCAATAATGAAAACATCAACTTCAGTCAAGCTGCCCCTGGATTCACAACAAGAAGCGCTAATCAAGCGTTCGATTCGCGACATTCCTGATTTTCCCAAAGCCGGCATTATCTTTAAGGATATGACGCCGCTTTTGAAAGAAGCAGAAACGTTTGCTTTCGTGGTAGATGCTTTGACGACTAAGTGCAAAGAACTGAAGCCGGACGTGATATCTGGTATCGAAGCCCGCGGCTTTATTCTGGCGCCGACGATCGCCTACAATCTCGGTTTGCCTTTCGTGCCGATTCGTAAGCCTGGCAAATTACCTTACAAAGTGCAGAAAATGGAATATGCCCTCGAATATGGTACCGACTCAGTCGAAGTCCACGCCGATGCTGTGAACAAAGGAGATCGCATCGTTTTGATTGACGATTTGCTCGCCACTGGTGGCACGGCTGGTGCGGCTCACAAATTGCTCACCTCGCTCGGTGGCAATGTCGTCGGCATCGGTTTCATCATCGAATTGGCATTCCTGTCCGGGCGCAATAAATTGCCTGCTGATGCGGAAGTCTTCTCACTAATCAGTTATTGAAAGCGTGGTCCGCCGGCTTGATCTCGAAGTTATCGACGGGCTGCTCGAAACCCGCTTGATTGGGCGCCACCCTAGCCAGCCCAATGAACTATGGGAGACTATCGATTCGACCAATCGGCGCGCGCTCGATCTCGCTGCCGCCGGTGGTGGAGCTGGCGTGATGGTTTTAGCGCGCCAGCAACTGGCTGGCCGCGGGCGATTGGGGCGCACCTGGATTTCGCCCCCGGATGCCGGAATATACATGAGTATACTTTTGCGTCCAGAGAATAAAGCGCTTAACGAGTTGTCGCTTTTGACTATGGCCGCTGGCGTGGCAGTCTCCAAGGCGATTCGCTCAACGACTGGCGTACAGGTCGGTTTGAAGTGGGTGAACGATTTGATCGTTGATGGTCGGAAAGTCGGCGGCATTCTAGCCGAGACTGCAGGACGCGCACCTTTATATGTAATTCTTGGCATAGGCATCAATGCTCACCTCGACTGCAGTATGATGCCCGACGAAATGCACGACCAGGTGGCTTCGTTACATACATTTTGCGATCGCGAATTCGATGCCAACCTTCTGGTTGGTGCCGTGGCTGAGGAGCTCGAGGTCGTCTACGACATGCTGATCAACGATCAAAATGCAGTGATTCTTGCACAATGGCGCGAGCGTTCGGTTACGCTCGGGAAGAATGTGCTCGCCCAAGTCGGCGAGAAGACCATTGTCGGCAAGGCAATTGATATCACTTCAACTGGTGGGTTGTTGATCGAGACCGAAGCCGGAAAGATCGAGCAGATTAACGCCGGCGAAGTGCGTTTACGTCGGGCTGATGGTGCATATTGCTGATGTTGACCGACGTTCAACCAGCTGCTAATCTCGTCAATAGGGGTGGCGAGGGAATCTCAAAGATGGACGATCGAGTCAAAGCTTTGAACCGAGCACTGATCTATGTCGTGCAATTCGCAAAAAGTCCGCTAGACGATCTCGATCACGTATTTGACCGAGTAATCGATGCCCGAGCCTTGCATGGTGGGCCGGAAGATTATTTGGCCGCGATCAAGAGTGCTCTGGCGAGCGAAGAACAACTATCCGACTTGATCCCGCAAGATCATCCCGAGGTGGTGATT
Organism: Bryobacterales bacterium; assembly: GCA_903970295.1. Next base: position 7,941 of record CAJCHQ010000084.1, on the reverse strand, counting down.
CGCAGCTACCTCGCGGCAGTTCAGAAACGTCTCGAAGAGCAATTAGCCAGAAATTGAATCGGACTGAGCTGTGTTGTTCTAGCCTTTGCTGATTTCAGTGTCGATCTGTTTGGGACCGGACAACAATTTATGGATCGGACATTTGTCGGCGATCGTTTTTAGGCCCTCGACTTGCTCCGCGGTCAAATTGCCATCAACATTGATCGCGCGGGTAATTTTAGTCAGCTTTTTGCCTTGATTCGCCGGATCATCCACTTCTTCTTCGGTCAGGTCGACCGATACGTTCTTCAAATCCCAGCCCTTTTTCTTGGCGTACATTTGCAAAGTCACTGACGTGCAGGAACCGAGAGCGGCAAGTAAAAGCTCGTGCGGGTCAGGTCCCGTCTCGTCGCCGCCCTTGTCTTTGGGAATATCAGAAACAAATGAATGTTTCCCGGCCTGCACTTGCTGTTTGTAATGTTCGTTATCGGTATTCTTGACCAGAACTTGCGTCATGTGTTGATTCCTCCGGTGTGCTCAGGCGCCTGAGAAATCGCGCCTGATGCCAGTTAAAGTCTGCCTGTACTTTTTGTTCACTTAAGTGTAACAATGATGGGTTATATAACTCATCGTTGTCTCTGCATTTTCAAGATTTCATAAGATCTGGTCAGGCCTGTCATTACCAGGGTAAGACCCCGAACAGATCACTCTCCGTTTTCCACTTTCTCGATCAGTTGTCTAATCTGATCCTCGTGCACAGGCCGATAATCCCACATATCGACTCCGACATTAATCTGGCGTCCGTTTGTCAACCAACGTTCGTGCACGTGTCCGTGCAGCAAAATACGACCATCACTGACCGGGCGATATTCGGGATAGCGGTCGTCGTTCTCGTCGTGGTACGGCATATGGTGCATAGTCACATTTTGCCAATCCAGTTGATCGTACACGGCTGTGAAATATTTGCGGTAAATTGAGAGCTGTCCCCATTGTCCGCCGTGATTACAGGGGTGACAGCCGTCGTGATTGCCGGCGATCAAAATTTTATTGCCGTTGAGAAGCGGCGCATACTGCTCCATAATGCTGCTCTTGAGCGAGAAATCGCCCAAATAGTAAACTGTGTCGGCATCTTTGACACAGCTGTTCCAAGCCGATACAAGAGCGTCATTCATCTCTAAGATACTATCAAACGGACGGTGGCAATATTCAATGATGTTCTTATGACCGAAGTGATGGTCAGATGTGAACCAAGTTGCCATAATCGCCTACCAGAATTCAGCGGGTTTCTTCCTCAGACTCATCCTAACACAGCCGACGCGGCTATTCATGCGCTTCTGCTTCGGAACATAACTCTTACCTTAGAGTCGCTTGATGGACGGGAAATGCGTATGTATCGCGAAGGGACAGTATGAATAAGATCGATTTACCGCTCGGCACGCTGGTTGCTTTTCTGGTATCAGCTACAGCGGCGAGCGCCGACACATTTTCAACTACAGTCACTAAAACCACTCAATCTTACCCGCCGAACAGAATCGAAGGTCAGGTTGACGTTGGACAGCGCCCGCCATCTTCATTCGATAGTGCCACTGCGGCTTATGCTCTTCGGCATCCAAAGCCAGTTCTGGACCAAGACATGAAGCACTATCGCACAGCTCTTCCCGGCAGGTTATTATATTGATTGGACCGATACGCTCATTAGCGGACCAATTCATGAACATCAGCGGAGTGACCGAGCGTATGTTCGAGTTGCATTCGCTGACTTTCCATGTCTTTTCGATAATCGAGAATGCGCAGTGGCATGTAGACAATGAAAGCTGTCAGCCAGGCTTGCAGTGAGGCGATGCCTACATTGAGTTTTTCCAGTCCCGGGATTACACCTGCTGTCAGAAGGCCCACAGTGATGCCCGCCAACATGGCGAGCAATGCTGAGATTTTTAGTGCCGGTAATTCTTCATAGGCAGGTACCTTCAAGTCGCTAATTCGAGAGCCAGCTTTGAAAACTTTCGCCAGCAGGAACCATTCGCCCATCATAATGACAGTCGGAGTGGGCAGCACGACACAATTCAAGGAAGCGATCGCTTCGATTGATTTTGCTGCGCCGAAAATTGAAAGCAATGCACCGCAAATAGCGCCCAGAGCGGCCAAAATCAAAGCCCATTTTTGATGACTCATCTGCTTCAAGTTTTCGCACGCCTGTAGCGAGCCGAAGAGATTGGAATCGTTGCAGGCAAAATATGAGGCGCCAAGCACAACTGCGGACAGTATGGCAATGCCACCAAAAGAATAATCGTTCATTAAAGCAGTTGCCGCACCATATTCGGTGACCCCTGTTATTCGTGCCACCATCCAGCCCGCAACTGGAAAAATTATTTGTCCGATCACCAGGGCGACCAGGAGAGGGATTGCCGAATCGACTACTCGCGGCCGGCTGAATCGCCAGTAGTCGAGCTCATTACCCCAGACTGCATATCCTATGATGAAGCTAGACACCGAAGTCAGTGCCAGAGCGAATGGCTGCTGCGGCACTTGCGTCAAAACGTCGGGGGGGCACTGTGACAGGGCCTTGATAAAGGTGAATGCGACCCAACCAATCAGGATTGGAGCGGCTATGAAACGGGCGAAATTTGCCACTCCCTTGAAGCCAAAGAAGTTATTAACCGACATCATGATTGCCATGACCCCGGTCACAAGCGCAATTGGAATTGTCCAGTGAAAAAGGCCGACAAGGCTTTCGGACATGAGTAGCGCACACAGTCCGTAGCAGCAAATGCACATCCAGATCAAATTGATTGTAATCAAACGCGATCCCCATCTGCCAAAGATCGAACGGCTCAGTGCCGTATAGCTCAAGCCGCTGCGCGCCCCCAGCTGAGTCGCCGGAATCGAGTAGGCCAGCAAAATCAAGCAGCTCAGACCCGTGCACAAAAGAACCTGGGGCAGTGTGAAGCCATTCTTGAACCACTCGAAGCCGATCAATACTGAAGGAAAGGCCGTGATCATCGTCACCCAGAGTAATCCCATGGTCAGGGGGCCGCGTCGCTCATCGAGGGGCACGGAGGTGTTGGCGTAGTCGCCTTCAGCGCTGGTTGGTTGTGGCATGAAAATTCCTAAGGTACTGAAGAGTACACGATATCACTGGTTGGCAAGAAGCTGAATGGTACAATCACGTAGTCGGTTATTCCTGCCTGCGCGCGTTTGCTGGCAGAAACGGTTTGATCTCGGCCGAGTGTTTTTGCCAAATTTCAGTTAGCGCTTTTTTTGCCGCGACGATTTCGCCTTCTGAACGAGAAACGCATAAACTACCGGCTGAATCAATAACGACCATATTAACCGTTCTTGTTCAATTAGGCTGATCTGCGTGTGCAGCGAGTGGTTTTATTCGGAACTGATCGTGAGAACCTGGGGCGGCGTGCAATCGGGCGGGTAGAAAAAGCTGAAATGCATGTCTTGCTGCTCGTGCGGATGCAGGCTCAATGAAACCAGTGGTTCGAGGCTTTGTCCTTGTTTCTCAACCAGGTGGACAAATTGTTCGTGATATTTCTTGTCGCGATCGTTCCACTCGAATTTGACTGTGCCTCGGAAAAAGACGTGCTCAGGAGGGTCTTTGAAAAATTGCAGGCTCTCGCTTTTGTTCCAGTCCTTGAGGGGAGTCTGGACGGTCAAGGCGATCGTGTTTTCTTTTTCGCTGTCGTTGTAGAGAGGCAGCGTCAAGTTGTACATAACGCCGTAATTCCCGTTCGCGCGGTAGGCTGTGTCTGGATAGCGCGCAAGCATTTGGGCAGCCTGCACTTGATTGGTCCCCAGTGTGCCACCAAATACGGTGCTAAGTGGATAGGAAATCGATTGACCGGGGACGAGATTTAGTCGTTTGTTGTTTTGATCGTTGATCGCTTCACCATGCCAGGTAGCGCCTGCGGCAACTCCAGATACGCGACCGTAGACTAATTGTCCCTTCGCTCCGGGTGGAGTTGGAGTTTTGTCGCGAGGGCTGACCAGTGGTCGCTCGGTCAAGATCTCAACCCAGTCGCCCAGTTTTGGTTTGCGCTCTCCGGATTTGGTTTCCAGGGCGAAGGCCGCCAGGCTCGCCAAATGCACCTGCCCGTCAGCATAAATCTGGACGATGCCCGAGCGACCATTGAGCGGATGCGACAAATCTTTCACTTTCAGAGGCAGGCAATAGAGCACTTTGGTTTCGCCTGGCGCTAAATTGATGATGTGTTTCCAACCCTTCTGGGCATGCCCTCTGAGCATATCGAGTGTCACTCTGTCGCCGGGACCGGCGTACACGTTGCCCTTTTTGTTGTCACTAACGGTGGGCAAATTGATAAAGACAGCATCGGGCTTGGTGGCATAGCTGACAGCATTCATGATTCTGAGAAAAATCGTGCGTTCGCTGGCATTTTGTACGAGCAGCCCCAGATACAACGTGCGACCGGTGCCAGTCTTGCTGGCGTCAGTGACATGATGGAAAAAGATATCGAAACGGCCGCTTAGCTTGTAATCGAGATGAGCATTCGGATGCGCTTTGCCATGCCCAGGAAAAGTTGAAAGCAAGACTCCTGGCTGAATGACGATCTCAGGACTGTTGCAATTTACGACTGGTGTGGCATCGAGTGAGCCTGGCAACGGCAATACGCTTTCATGCTTGGTGACACGTTCTCGCTTAGCGGCTTCATTGGTTTTTATTTTTGACTCCGCCTGCGGTGCGGTCGTGATTGACACCGGCGCCGGTGCAGTCGATGTCGGCGCCGCCTGCCCTGTTTCTAGCGAGGTCGGATGCGATTCGGTATAAGTGGATTTAGTCTGACTCGCACTAGTGTCTGCAGCTGAAGAGGAGTTGTTTGCAGATGATGCGGAAGATTCCTCATTCCTTTCTGAGTTCGACGAAGCCTTCTGTTGGGAGTCAGCTGACGTTTTCTTTTCTGATTCTGATGGTGACTTCGTTTCTAAATCCGGCCCTGTTTTCTTTGCCGGCGACGTGGGAAGGTTTGTCTTTACAGCTGAGTGTGGAGTCTTTTTCTTGGACGATTTGGTAGGGGAGGCGATCTTTCGCGACTCTTCGATTTCTCCTTTTTCCTGCGGCACTGAGCTCGATGCCAAAGTGGGGACGCCCATCGAGAATGTGAGAGCTAAAAGGAATAAGTGGAATGGATACCGCAATCTGTGTATACGCAGGGGAAGGGATTTTCTTGCAAATTATACGTTGTGCTGTGCTGGATTGCCGTCGGCTGGCTGAATTGCTTGCGGGCTGTCCCGACGCATGCGTTTGCGATTAATCGCTTGACAGCCCGCCTTGTCTACTATCATATGGTTGTATATATGGTGTCACTAAAGATAGCGAAACGATCGATGGTGCGTATCTGTGAACTCAAGTATATGCTTGCTGATCGACTTTAAAGGATCTGCGAAAGCGCGTATTTCTGACGGATCTTTTTCCTGTTCAATTAAATCAATGCTTGATCCCCTTGCGCTCGACACCAGGGGGTGTTAACTTCGAGGAGTGTTAGATCGCAACATAAGGAGTTAACTGAAAAGTTTGCTGAGCATTCAGCAAAGCCAGGAATCAGCCTTATAGCGATCATGATGCGACAACGTATATAGATCGGCTGGTTGATTCGGTGGGGGAAGTGTGGTGCAAGACCACCGCTGTCCCGCAACTGTGATCGAAGCAAACGGCTTCGAAAGTCAGACTACCCACCTGAATGCGTCAGACGCAACCCCTCTTCGAGGCAAAGAGGATACGTCCTGTTAGCGAGGCTTACACAGCCTTTGCGGACCCGACTATCCTCTTGGTCTTAACCAAGGGGATTTTTATTCCCCCATTCATGGACATCAGTGGAGCATCAAATGAGTCAAGTTACTGCTACGAAAACGCCCGATCTGCACGTTGCAACAGAATCTACATCACCGTGGAAGGTGTTGAGACGCGACGGTACTGTCGCTGATTTCGAGCCGACAAAGATTTCAGTCGCCATCACCAAAGCATTCATTGCAGTCGAAGGTGGCGACGGTACGGTCAGTTCAAAAGTGCGTGATGTCGTGCACAAGTTGACGGCGCAGGTAGCAGACACCCTGATGAAGCGGCTGCCAGATGGTGGCATACTCCATCTCGAACACGTTCAAGATCAGGTCGAAATCGCCTTGATGCGTGCCGGAGAATTCGAAGTAGCTCGCGGCTACGTTCTGTATCGTGAAGCTCGCTCTAAGGAACGCTCAGCCAATCAAGCGGAATTGCCCGGTACACCGAATATTAATGTGACTCGCCCTGATGGCACTTTAGAAGCGCTAGATTACGCGCGCTTGCGTGTCGTAATCGAAGAAGCCTGCGCCGAGCTCGGCGATGCCGTTTCGCCCGAAAAGATTTTTACCGGTACCGTTGCCAACCTTTATGAAGGTGTAGCTCAAGCTGAAGTGAGCAAATCGGCTATCTTCAGCACGCGCGCTTTGATCGAACACGACCCCGCTTACGCCTATGCGACGGCGCGCTTGCTGCTCGACCAGGTGCGCATGGAAGTTATCGGCAAACCAACAACTCATGCTGACATGCGCCGTTTGTATCCGGAATATTTCATCGAATATCTCAACAAAGGTGTGCAAGCTGGTTTGATCGACGCCCGTTTGTTGCAATTCGACTTGGCTAAGGTCGGCGCCGCCATCAATGCCGATCGGGATTTGAAATTCCAATATCTCGGCTTGCAAACTCTATACGATCGCTATCTTTTGCATATCAGCGGCGCCCGGATCGAATTACCGCAAGCTTTCTGGATGCGAGTGGCCATGGGTCTCTCCATCAACGAAGTACACCGGGAAGATCGAGCGATCGAATTCTACCAATTGCTTTCCAGCTTCGATTTTGTTTCGTCGACTCCGACCTTGTTCAATTCGGGCACGAATCGTCCCCAACTTTCATCATGTTTCTTGACCACAGTTGGTGACGACCTCAGCGGTATTTATGACGCCATAAAAGAGAACGCTTTGCTGTCTAAATACAGCGGCGGCTTGGGTAACGATTGGACACCAGTGCGAGCGCTCGGAGCGCATATCAAGGGTACCAACGGCAAAAGCCAGGGTGTTGTGCCTTTCTTGAAAGTGGTCAATGACACTGCCGTTGCTGTCAATCAGGGCGGAAAAAGGCAGGGTGCAGTTTGCAGTTATCTGGAAACCTGGCATCTAGACATAGAAGAATTTCTCGAATTACGCAAAAACACTGGTGACGATCGCCGACGTTGCCATGACATGAACACGGCCAACTGGGTGCCTGACCTTTTCATGGAACGCGTTCTGGCCAATGCCGAGTGGACCTTATTCAGTCCAGACGAAGCGCCCGAGCTGCACAATCTATACGGCAAGAAGTTCAAAGCTGCTTACGAAGCTTACGAAGTCAAAGCTAAGAATGGCGAACTCAAGTTGGCCAAGTCCATTCCGGCTCTGCAACTCTGGCGCAAAATGCTCTCGATGTTGTTCGAGACGGGCCACCCCTGGATGACCTTCAAAGATCCTTGCAATTTGCGCAGCCCTCAACAACACGTAGGCGTAGTCCATAGCTCCAATCTCTGTACCGAAATTACCCTCAACACATCGGACAAAGAAACAGCGGTTTGCAATCTAGGTTCGATTAACCTGGTCGGTCATCTTAAAGATGGCACTCTCGATCTAGAGAAACTAGCCAACACTTGTCGTATCGCGATGCGTATGCTCGATAACGTAATCGATATCAACTACTACAGTGTCGGCAAAGCGCGCAATTCCAACATGTTGCACCGCCCCGTCGGACTCGGACTGATGGGCTTCCAGGATGCCTTGTTGGCTTTGAAAATTCCTTATGCCTCTGACGAGGCGGTCGACTTTGCCGATTATTCGCAGGAAGCGATCAGTTACTTTGCTATCCTTTCCAGTTCGGACTTGGCTCGTGAACGCGGTGCCTACCAAAGCTTCAACGGCTCTCTATGGGACCGCGGTATT
>CAJCHQ010000083.1 GCA_903970295.1 Bryobacterales bacterium | reverse complement strand
GGCGGGAAGAAACGGTCTCCCTCCAGCCCATGCGCCTGCATCGGCGCGGGCGTGATAAGAATGGCTAGGGCGCAAGCCAGGGCTGCGCTTTGGATTATTTTTTTCATCGGAATTCCTCGTTAGGGAAAGATCGCGGCACAACGGCACACGTCTTCCCGGGTTGGTCTAAGAAACAGCCACTCGCTCAGCGATACGAGCGAACGGTCCAATCTGCGGTTAGATCAGCACCTGACGAGGCGGCGGCATGGGAGGAGGTTCCGCGCGGGTCTGCGGAGAACACGCAAAACCGGCGTACTGAAATGACGTGGCGTTACGAGGGGGTAACACGATGGCGAGGGGAGGAAAGAATTTCTTGTCGTACTTTTCGAGCGAACAAAGTCTGTCGTTGTCATTGATTTTGGCGCCGCCAACATTTTTACGGGTGGAAAAACTGCGACCCTAGTCGGCAAACAATGTTTCATGCCGCCCGAACAGTTTCGCGGACAACCGAGCCCAGCCAGCGATGTCTATGCTTTTGGTGCCACGCTCTGCTTCTTGATTACAGGCAAAGAATTGCCGAGTATGGGTAAAACTCCTACATTCGACAGGGACAGAATCAGTCCTGAGCTGATCGCTTTGATCGAAAGTTGCACTAACTTTGACAGCAATAAGCGTCCTGACTGTGCGTCGATTCAGTCACACCTTGAAGCGCTTTCATCACCACCGGTTTTGGCAGCCAATTCATAATGAACGCGATATTGACTACAATTGCCAATTTCAGACTCTTCAGAAAGATTGAAGAAGAATGGGACGGCGCGACAAAATTAACTCTCCTGCCATCCAAGCTGAGAGAAGGCAGCGCCGATGTCACCACAAAAGACATCTATGCATGGCGCATGCAAGCCATTCCCAAGTTCTGGCTCATTTGCTACACGCAAATCCAGCTTGTCTTATTACCGATATTTGTCTTGGCAGCAGCAATGTTAGGCATCCATTTCGCCGAGACTTTTTCCGCGGCAGTTTTGATGCGCATCGAATTTCTCAGTCTTATGGCGCTCTTCAGTTTATTCTTGATCTTTATTTCTTCCACGCTTGCCTTGTCGATCGCGGTATCGTACGCATTACCCAACGCCGTACCCATATTTCCGGGCACTCTATTCCTAAATTCATCCGGTTTTGCATTTTCGAAGAGCAAACGATTCTTTAAGTGGGAAAGTATTCGTGCCATCCGATTGAAAGACTACATTTACAGAGGAACAATCAAATCGCCAGTGCTCGAGCTCTTTGTCGAACCAGGCAAGATAGGCTTTTTAGAAAAGGTGACGCAGAAGAATGGTTTGCAGCAACCGGCACTTTTCTTCGACCCGGTTCGCAGCAAAGTGGTCAGCGATTATGACAACGGTCTGATTTGTCTGAGATTGCCGCTCGCAATGTTTGGATTTGAAAATGATTTGAGAAAATTCCTGGTTGGTTTACGTGATAACGTTCACCCTGAAACAGTCGAATGCGACCTGGGCATTGATTCCTTAGGCACGGCCGAGGACGGAGATGCAGCCAGTTTCACAGCTCTGTGGCTGAGCGACCTCCGCTCGTCGAACACAAACACATCCATCGGGCGCAAACTCGAAAGCGGTCATAACTTGCAAAATGGCCGATATGTGATTGATGGCATTCTGGGAATTGGCGGCTTTTCGGTAGTCTACTCAGCGCAGCACAAACTGCTTGAAGGCAGTCAAGGCACGAATGCTCCGGCCGCTCGAGCTAAAGATCTACTTCCTGCCAATCGAGTGGCAATCAAAGAAATCGTAGTCAATTCTGGTGGCACACGTACGTCTAAGGAAGCGATCCTGAAACACATAGTTTCAGAAATCGATTTGCTGCGCAAACTCGATCATCCAAACATTGTCAAATGTCTTGATTTTTTCGTTGAGAACGGCAAGATCTATATTGTTCTTGAGGCATTCGCCGGCAGTAATTTGCGCGATATGATTCTTGAAACAGGCAAGTTAAGCGAGAGCCAGACGATCGAAATTGCAATTCAATCCGCTTCGATTCTGAGTTATTTGCACTCGCGCTCGAAACCTGTGGTGCATCGCGACTTCACACCCGATAACCTGATTCTGCGCGATCACACGGTTAAATTGATTGATTTCAATGTGGCCGAAGAGGCCAATGCTAGCTCTTCGCACACAATCGTAGGTAAACACTGTTATCTCGCGACTGAGCAGTGGAGCGGTCAATTTACTCCAAGCGGCGATCTCTATCAGCTGGGATGCACACTTCATTTTTTACTGACAGGAGCCGATCCCGAGCCTTTGACTCAATCGGATCCAGGTCTTGTCGTGCCCCATATTTCCGATGGCATGCGGAACCTGGTCAGGCGCTTGACCGAACATGATGCAGACGATCGCTACACCAGTGCTTTTGAAGTCTTGCGCGCTCTCGAGGATATGCAAGAGAATGGCTCCAGGCAAAAGTCGAAATCTGCAGTTGCATCCGAGGACAAATAAACGCGATGCCCGAATTTATCGATCAAAAATTGCAAGCCGAGAAGGTCGAAATCTCAACTGGGGAAGCGCCAAATCGGGAGTTGCTTCCTGCGAACATCACACCGGTTGACCTGCCAGAAGACAAATCCGGCATAAGCGAAAGCTCCCAGGCGAAATCGTCTCAGAGGCGCGATTGTGCTGCCTTGCCGCTATCGACAGATGAGTGCTCAGATCGTGTTTCAAAAGTTGAATATAGACCATTCCCTGAAACTCGCAAAAAAACAAATTTTTTTAGACGCAACATTCTGGTAACGCTCTCGTTTTTACCACTGGCACTGGCCGCTCTGTGCTTGCTGGTTGACCGAGCAGCATGGCCAACAATGAAGGCCGAATATTTCGATCACAAAGAGGCTCTGGCGATTGCCGATTACTCTCAAGCCCTGAAAATTCGTCGCGATCCCGAAGTGCTTCTAAAACGAGCGGACGTCTATGAGCATATGAGACAACAAGCTCCTCGAATTGCTGATTTGCAAGAAGCTGTGGCTCTAGGCATCAATGATGGGCAAGTGATTTACGAAACTGCACTGGCGCGCGTCCAGACGGTTGGCATTGACGAGAAGACACGGAGGTTGCTGCGCAGCGTAATCGAACATCACAAAGTTCGACCCTTCAACATTTTTGACCAACCCTCAGAAACGGCATTGTATGCAGGCGAAGCATTGATTGCTGCAGGCGATTACAGAACGGTTTTTGAAAACTCTCAGACAGCTCCATACAATACGTTTTCCCAATCGGAGCAAGAGTTTTTTAAAGGCATCGCCTATCGAGAACTCGGTCAAGTTGATAAAGCCGAGTCTATGCTGAAAATGGCAGCGGATAATCCCTCCCCGTATTCCACTTTCGAAATGAACGCGCAAGCCTTCAGAGTCTTTCTGGCATTAGATCGGGGCGACGTCAAAGAAGCGGCGCAAAGATATAAAGACGTTATTCCAGCCGACGGTTATGGCTGGAACTCGGTGCATGACAGCGTTCAATCATGGCTTTTATATCAGAAGGGGTACTATAAACCGGCCCTCGCCAAAGCGAATCAGATAGAGCATGATCTGAGTGGCGAATATCGCAGTATCGTCAGCCTGAATGCTCTGGCTTCGGCTCATTTGCTTAAGGCCCATATTTATTTGCAACAACACAAAAATGATCTGGCCGCTGTTCAATTCGAACTTTACAAGCAAAACCCAACCTCAGGCAAAATTCTTATCCCGAAGCCCTATAGAAAGTGGATCAACAAAGTCGACCCCTAGTCTCGATCTACGAATTGGCAAACGAGCGATCATGGGATTAGTTTGCCTGCTATGATCAGCCTCCCAGCGAAAACGCGGAGCAATAACAGCAGTGATTGCCTATTTGGTTGATGCCTTTACAACACGAAGATTCGAGGGCAACCCAGCCGGGGTGGTGCTGGATGCGGATAAGCTTGCGAACGAAGAAAAACAAAAGATAGCTGCGGAAATTCATGCCTCCGAAACCGCCTTTGTGTCGAGCAGTGACAAGGCGGATGTTCTGGTCGAATTCTTCACACCGACAACACCGATCGACTTTTGCGGGCACGCTACCATAGCCACATTCTTCACGATGGTCGCTACGGGCAAAGTCAAGTTGGGCAAAGACAATACTCTCAGCCTCAAGCAAGAAACCAAAGTAGGTGTATTGCAAATTGATTTGAGTCAGCGCGATGGGCGCATTTTCGTGACAATGTTTCAACGCCTGCCGCAATTTGCACCGGTCCCAGTGCCTACCTACGAAATTACGAATGCCCTCAATTTATCCGAGTATGATCTTGACGCCACCTATCCATTGGGATTGGCGAACACCGGCAACTGGCACTTGATTGTGCCGGTCAAAGATAAGGAGATTTTGCATCGCATCACATACGATGCCCCCAGACTCTCGTCGATTCTGCAGCGTTGCAATAATGCAGTCACGGCTCATATAGTTTCGCCCTCAGAAATGATTTCGCGTTTTCACGCACGCAATTTCTGCCCCACAGTGGGTATTCCGGAAGATCCGGCCACTGGCGCAGCGGCAGGCTCTTTTGGCGCGTACCTGGCAGCCAACAAATTTCTCAAAAATGGTGAAAATCGATTCGAGATCTTACAAGGCGAGGCCATGGGCAGGCCAAGTCAGCTCGAAGTTTCGGTCTCGATTAAAGACAACCAAGTCACGGCCATACGCGTCTCTGGCACAGCCGTTATCAGCTTCACGATGACTTCAACGCCAGAAGCGCTCAATCATCAATATAGTCACGCAGGCGCCGGGAGCGGTTCGGATGCCGCAGTTTGCGCAGAGCCTTAGCCTCGATCTGACGGATTCGTTCGCGCGTCACCCCGAACAATTGACCGACCTCTTCAAGTGTGCGTTGGCGACCGTCATCGAGACCGAAGCGCAGGCGCAATACATCCCGCTCGCGGGGAGAAAGAGCGGCCATCACCTCGATGATGTCTTCCCGCAGCAATTCATGCGTGACTGAAGTCGCCGGGGTATCCGACCCTTCATCTTCGATAAAGTCACCGAGTTTGCTGTCTTCTTCTTTGCCGATCGGCGTTTCCAGTGAGATTGGCTCCTGGGCAATCTTAATCAGATCGCGCAACTTGCTAACAGTAATTTCCATCGCCTGAGCAATTTCTTCTTCGCTCGGCTTGCGCCCTTTGTCCTGAGCCAGCTGTCTCGTAACTTTTTTGAGCTTGTTGATCATTTCAACCATGTGCACAGGAATGCGAATAGTCCTGGCCTGGTCGGCAATCGATCTTGTGATCGCCTGTCTGATCCACCACGTAGCGTAGGTGCTGAATCGATAACCTCTCTCATGATCGAATTTTTCCGCACCACGAATCAAACCCAAATTGCCTTCCTGAATCAGGTCCAAAAAGAGCATGCCGCGACCGACATATTTTTTTGCGATTGATACTACCAGTCTCAAATTGGACTGCACCAATTTACGTTTGGCAATGGCGCCATCGGCACCGCCCAGAGCTATCTTTCTCGCTAATTCGATTTCTTGGTCGCCGGTAAGCAAAGGAATCGAACCGATTTCCCGCAGATAGAGGCGAACCGGGTCATCTTCGGCTGTGCCTTTGACGACTTCCTCAATATGAATTTTGGTATCTGGGACTGATTCATCATCTAAGAAGAACGTTGGCTCATCTGATTCGAACAGTTCCTCGTCCTCGGCGTCTGCTACTGGTACCGGGACTTCGCTCTCGCTTGAGTTAGCCCGCTCAGCCTTGGCTAATTCGGCGACGGCCCGCTCTTGCTGTTTCAGTTCAGCACGTGATGGTTCTTTGGGTGTCGGTTCGGTCGCCGCTGGCGATTCGGCATCGGCCTCTGCAGGCGGGATGGCTCCAACTGGGTTTTTCGACCCGCTTGATGTCTTTGGTTCCACTGGCACCTTTGCTTTCGCTTGTGATTTCGCTTCGGCTGCCGCAGCGGCTTGGCCTTCTTCAGGGTTGCTAGCGCTCAAAATCGTCTTGACCTCTCCAATCATTAGGCGACTGCATTAAGGATTTTATTCCCATTGACGTCCATCCCCAATAGCCCGATTTCGGACAGTTAAGGTCAAGATACTGAAAAGCCAGCCCCAGCTTAGGTCTATCTATGCGAAGACGGCTTTAGCAATCGCCCGACCTGGCTTCGATCGGAGAAATTGGTCCGAAATAAAGCCAATCGGCTGAGCCAAAATAATTATCGGCGCTTGAGGATGGCGAATTAACTCAGCCGCATCTCTAAGCAGCCAGCAGTTTAATGTGGTTCAAGATGCTCTGAGCCGCCTTCCTACATATTGCTGATAATGGCTTCGGCGAATTCGCTGGTCTTGAGCTTGGTCGCACCGCTCATTAAGCGCTCGAGATCGTAGGTCACTTTCTTTTGCTGAATAGTTTTGGCGACCGAGTCGTGAATCAGGTCTCTGACTTCGGTCCAACCAAGGTATTCGAACATCATCGCGCCGGAAAGCATAACCGAACCAGGATTAATCACATCTTTGTCGGCATACTTTGGCGCTGTGCCGTGGGTCGCTTCGAAGATGGCGCAGTTGTCGCCGATATTGGCACCGGGCGCGATGCCCAATCCGCCGACTTGGGCCGCGCATGCATCAGAAAGATAATCGCCGTTCAAATTGGTGGTGGCTAGAACTGAATACTCTTCTGGTCTGGTCAACACTTGTTGGAACATCGAATCAGCGATGCGATCGTTGATCAGGATCTTGCCTGCCGGTGTTTTGCCGTTGTTGTCAGCCCAGATTTTTTCTTCTGAAATCACCTGGCTGGCGAATTCTTCGGCAGCGATTTCGTAGCCACAATCGCGGAAAGCGCCTTCAGTGAACTTTTGAATGTTGCCTTTGTGCACCAGTGTGACTGAGGGCAGCTTATTGATGATCGCGTGTTCGATCGCTCGGCGAACCAGTCGTTGCGAGCCAGTCTTAGAAATTGGTTTGATGCCTATACCCGAATCCGGACGAATCTCTTTGCCGAATTCATGGATCAAAGAAATCAATTTTTTCGCTTCGGCTGAATGAGCTGGATATTCAATACCGGCATATACATCCTCAGTATTCTCGCGATAAATGACCACGTTCAATTTTTGCGGTGCCACTACTGGTGAAGGCACGCCTTCGAAATAACGAACTGGGCGCACGCAGCAATAAAGGTCGAAAATCTGGCGCAGGGCCACGTTCAAACTTCTGATACCACCACCAACCGGCGTTGTCAGCGGTCCTTTGATACCGACACCGAATTCTTTCAAGGCGTCGAGGGTATCTTGCGGCAACCAATTGTCGAATTCATTTTTGGCTTTTTCGCCGGCGAATACTTCGAACCAGGAAACAGCGCGTTCACCCTTGTAAGCTTTTTGTACGGCGGCATCGAAAACATGCTTCGAAGCTTTCCAAATATCTCGACCAGTGCCGTCGCCTTCGATGAACGGAATAATCGGTTTCGCTGGCGTAACAGGCTTGCCATTTTTGAATGTAATCTTTTCGCCTTGAGGTACTTTCAGACCATTGAAGCTCTTTTCAATAACTTGTCCCATTTTGAAATCACCTTAATATTGCCGTTTTTGCTCGCCAAATTGTAGCCCAAGCCAGCACCAAGAATAAACCCTCCCGGCTCAGGGCCTGCCAATGCGCTACAAACCTTCAACAATCGAATGCTGTTGACAAGGCGGCCGGGGCGGGCGGTTGAGCTTCAGCAGGATTGCGAATTGCTGAAGCTTGGGCGCTTCTTGAGCGAAGTGGGTTAAGATCCTAAAGTCCTATCCTTTGGCCCTGCGGCGGATTTAATCCCCTTGTTTGCCAATAGGGACAATTTTTTAGTTGCGCAAGAGAAGAAACACAATGAGCCATCTCGATCTTAATGAAGTGCGGAAACTGTACGAAGCGTTGCCAGCCAGATACAAAGAGGCGAGACAAAAATATGACCGCCCCCTCACTCTGGCGGAGAAAATATTGACTGCGCATCTCGACCATTGGCCTGAGGACGGAAAAACTCCAGTGCGCGGCGAGACCTATGCGTTTCTTCGCCCCGACCGCGTGGCCATGCAAGATGCCACGGCGCAAATGGCTCTTCTGCAATTCATGCAAGCTCAGCTGAAAAAGGTGGCAGTGCCCTCGACAGTTCATTGCGATCACTTGATTCAAGCTCGCGTTGGTGCACAGCAGGATATGGCGCAGGCACTTTCGGACAATTCCGAAGTTTATGATTTTTTGCGCTCGGCCAGCAATAAGCATGGCATCGGCTTCTGGAAGCCAGGCGCCGGTATCATCCACCAGGTGGTTTTGGAGAATTATGCTATTCCGGGAGCGATGATGATAGGCACCGACTCACACACTCCCAATGCAGGTGGTTTGGGCATGATCGCGATTGGTGTCGGTGGAGCTGACGCAGTTGATGTCATGGCCGGAGAGCCATGGGGCGTGCGCTGGCCGAAGTTGATCGGCGTTCACCTGAAAGGCGCACTCAACGGTTGGACATCGCCCAAGGATGTGATTCTCAAATTGGCCGGCATTTTGACGGTCGCCGGCGGTACTGGCGCCATAATCGAGTACTTCGGCGACGGCACTAAATCGATCAGCTGCACCGGCAAAGCGACGATCACTAATATGGGCGCCGAACTTGGCGCCACCACTTCAGTTTTTCCTTTCGATTCACGCATGTCGAAATATCTGCGCGCCACGCGTCGAGCCGATGTTGCCGATATCGCTGAAAAATTCGCCGACTACTTAGTTGCCGACCCGGAAATTGCTCAAGCGCCCAAGACGTATTTCGATCAAGTGATCGAAATCGATCTCGATACGCTCGAACCATACGTCGTCGGGCCGCACACACCTGACCTGGCGAGACCAGTGTCCGAGCTTGCCGCTGAAATGAAAGCCAAAGGCTATCCTCCTAATTTCAAATACGCTTTGATCGGCAGCTGCACGAATTCGTCTTACGAAGACATGACCAGAGCTGCTCATGTGGCTCAACAAGCCGTCGATCACGGCCTGAAAGCCTCGATCGGATTTTTGATCACACCGGGATCGGAGCAGATTTTCGAAACAATTACTCGCGACGGACAACTGCACACTCTAGAAGAGATGGGCGGAACCGTGCTGGCGAATGCCTGCGGACCCTGCATCGGTCAATGGAAGCGTGAAGATATCGCTCCCGGCGAAACCAATGCCATCATCACCAGCTTCAACCGCAATTTCCAGAAGCGCAATGACGGCAATGCCGAGACGATGGCATTCATTGGCAGTCCCGAAATTGTCACGGCCTTTGCCATATCGGGATCGCTCTCTTTCAATCCGATGAAAGACACCTTGACGGCCAAAGACGGCACGCAGATTCATTTGCAGCCGCCCGAAGCACCGGAATTGCCTGTCAATGGATTTGTCACCGAAGACAGCGGCTACTTAGCCCCAGCCGACGACGGCGACAAAGTGCAAGTCGTAGTCAAACCAGATAGCCCGCGATTGCAGTTGCTTGCTCCATTTGCTCCCTGGGATGGCAAAGATTACGAGCATCTGCCCGTGCTTTTGAAAGCGCTCGGTAAATGCACCACCGACCATATTTCACCGGCTGGAACATGGTTGCGTTTCCGCGGTCACCTCGACAAAATCAGCGACAACATGTTCATCGGTGCGATCAATGCTTTCAGCAAAGAAGCCGGTCAGGGACTGGATATTCTCAGCGGCGACAAGAAAACTTTCCCGGCTGTAGCCAGACACTACAAGCAGGCAGGACTGGGTTGGGTGGTCGTCGGCGATCAAAACTACGGTGAAGGATCGAGTCGCGAACACGCAGCTATGTCGCCGCGCTTTCTCGGCTGCAAGGCTGTGATCGTTCGCAGCTTCGCCAGAATTGCCGAAACCAATTTGAAGAAACAAGGCATCCTGCCTTTGACATTCATCGACGCCTCCGACTACGACAAAATTCAGGAAAAGGATAAAATCAGTCTCGTCGGTCTAGCTAAATTGGCACCAGGCAAGCCTGTCGAGATGATAATCGAGCATGCTGACGGTACGAAAGAGACGACCCAGGTCAAACATACTTTGACCGAAGAACAGGTCGGCTGGTTCAAAGCCGGTTCGGCTCTCAATCTGATTCGCGAAAGACAACAAGCGAAGAGCTGATCTATGCCAGGCCGTTAAATTCAGCCTCACCAAATGCGGTACCGAGCTAATTGAGAGAAGATAGAAACGATTTCATCGCTCGCACATAAACGCTCGACGCAGTGGTGTAAATATTTGCATGTCCAGTCTTTGGCAGTTCGAGAAACTTTTTGGGACCGACGGCTTTTTCATAGAGCTGTTTGGCATGGCGAACCGGAATCACCGTGTCTTCGTCCCCATGTATGAGCAAAACGGGCGGGTGCGGTTTCATCAGAACCGACAAATTGTCCAGTGCTGGATTGGGAAAAAGAAAAGCCGGATAGATTCTGAGAAGCGGGAAAACTTCGCAGGCGATTCCGTATAAGGATGAAAAACCGGATTGTAGAACAATCGCCTTACACCGAAAACGAGAAGATATGTTGGCAGCGACAGCGGCACCGAGAGATTCACCATAGAGAATAATCTTGTCGGCAGGCACATTCTTAGTCCCGGTTAGAAATTTGTATGCGCCGGCGCCATCTTCGCAAATCCCTTCCACCGTAGGTTTACCGACACTTTCGCCGTATCCCTCATAGTCATAAATAAAAACCGACGCGCCGGCCATCAGCAAAAGCTGAACCAAATCGGTTCTGACTGCGATGTTGCCGCCATTGCCATGATTAAAAATAACCGTGTAGAGCGCTTTTGGGTTGGCGTACAACCAACCGTTGAGCATCTTGCCGTTTTCGGAGGGGAAATAGACGTTCTCGCCGGTCACCCCTGCCAGGGGTGGAGCGACGGGCTCGTTTTCGGCCGAGCGCCAGGGATGAAACAAAAGCGGACGATAAAGCAATGTGTTCAGACGCGGACAGAAGAGCAGATACAAAGCCACCAGAACGCCGGTGATGGCAATTGTCCAGGTCGCCCAACTGGGCAAGGCGTGCATCGAAGTTCCTTCCCGGCAATTAGCCTGTCGTCCTCTCCATCCATACTTATACTTCGCCTTACCCGAAGTTGGTCAAGTTAATGACCGATTGGGATGCAAAGATATACATGAGGGTGAGGCAACCGCCATCCAGTCTTTATCGATCAGGCGACGCGTGGGCGGCGAGCCAGTTCTTTAACCAGGTCTTCTTGTCCGAGCAGATATCCACGACGAGCCTGGTCGTCTGCGTAAGAGGCCAGGGCACTTACAACTTCATTAATCATGCTTTCTGGAGCGAATTCAGTCATCCGCATCAGTGACTGTTCCACTTTTTGCCATTCTTCAGTTTGCAGGGGAATGGCTTCGTCGAGGCGAACAGAAACGTGATGGTCGCGATCTTTCAATTGCGTCGAAGTTGCAGCTTTCTGACCTTTAATGCGTTTCATGCTTAAAATCTCCATGGTGCTTCGTATTGGGTTAACTGAACGAGCAGCTAAATTAGTCAATCCGGAGTCTGAATTCTTGCTCTTCTTTGTGCAGGGAATGTGGATCGCTTCGACGTTTCCAACGGTGTTCACAAGACCTTCGAAGTTCACAACAAGCCCGGAGCAAGTAGGGGGGCTCGTCTTGGACGCCTTCCTAATTCGGTTGACGGCCGCACAAATATGCTGTTCCCAGGAATTCCCGCCTGACATCTGGGTTTCCGCAAGTTTTTAAGATTATTTCGATATGTTTTTCTCGCGGTCGAACTCTTTGCTTGTCAGAAAAACAGTGCCTTTTTCTCACAGGCAGAGCGCTTGTGACGGTCGAGAAAAAACTCACCGATATCGGTAAGACATTCAAAGAGGTGTTAGACCCGTTGATGTCAATGTCGAGACTTTAGCGATATCGGTTAAATTGACGCCGGCGGTGACGCTTAAACCATATTGGTCAGCGATATCGGTTAAGCGAGCGCCGACGCTAATCGTTCTTCACGAAAGAAAAAGAAGATTCTCCAATTGTTATAATTAACAACGCCAAAGCACAGTCAGCGAAACGCTCGGCAATTGCATCAGCTTCGGTTGAATCAAACCCAAAATGCATTTGGTCCAACCGAATTGAAGTGAAGAAGAGCTTCGGCGAGTCACAAAGGAAGAGGGAATGCAACAAACCCAATCAGAAAAAGCTGCAGCTCACCAGGGATTGACGACGCGGAAGGATACATGGTGGTTGGAGCCTGCCCTTGTCGCGATCGGGTTCGGAATTTTCGGTCTTTACGGAACGTTCAGAGCATTTGAGAACGCCAACTTTGAAACCGGCGCTTTCATGCAGTACCTGTCGCCGTTCTATTCGCCTCATATCCAGTGGCATCAATGGAATAAAGTCTGGGGACTGTCATCGGCATGGCTGATTCTCTGGATTCCTGGAGCCTTCCGGGCAACTTGCTACTACTACCGTAAAGCTTATTACCGCGCTTACTTCTGGGATCCCCCGGCTTGCTCTGTCGGTCACGGCGGCGGTGAGAAATATTGCGGTGAAACCTCTTTCCCGTTCGTCCTGCAAAATTTGCACAGGTACTTTTTCTATCTGGCCACAGCCGTGTTGGCACTCTTGTGGTTCGATGTTTTCAAAGCGATG
Source organism: Bryobacterales bacterium (assembly GCA_903970295.1). The sequence continues at coordinate 9,031 of CAJCHQ010000083.1, read as the reverse complement.
TTTTACAACGGTGGCTTTCATGTCAGTGGTCTGTCGTTGTTCATGCTCTTGAATGTGGTCTTGCTTTCGGGTTACTCGTTCGGCTGTCACGCTTGCCGGCACCTCGCCGGAGGCCGACTCGACTGCTTCTCCTGTCCTTCAGCTAAGCCACAACACAAAATGTGGCAGCTGGTTACGAGACTGAACGAACATCATATGAGCTGGGCCTGGTTCAGTCTCTTCTCGGTCGGTTTGACCGATTTGTTCGTGCGAGCGGTGAGCTTGCACCAGATCTCAGATTTCCCGATTTTTTAAATTGGAGACTGATCAATTTTCGATCGAAGTGATAAGGCCCGCATGGGGAATGGAGTCAAATGACTAATTACGAAACACACGAGTACGACGTCATTGTCATCGGCGCCGGTGGTGCAGGCTTGAGAGCGGCAATCGAAGCGGCTGCGCAAGGCGTCACCGTGGGCTTGATTTGCAAATCGTTACTCGGCAAAGCGCATACTGTCATGGCTGAAGGTGGTGTCGCTGCCGCTCTCGCCAATGTCGATCCGCAAGATGGCTGGCAAACGCACTTCAAAGACACGATGAACGGCGGCAAGATGCTGAACAACTGGCGTATGGCTCAGCTCCATGCCCAGGAAGCGCCCGATCGCGTCAGGGAGTTGGAGCACTGGGGCGCAGTTTTCGATCGCACCAAACAAGGCAAGATATTGCAGCGCGCTTTCGGCGGTCATACCTGGAAGAGACTTTGTCACGTCGGCGATCGCACCGGTCTGGAAATGATTCGCACCCTGCAAGACTACGGCATCCACCAGGGTATCGACGTCTACATGGAGTGCACGATTTCGCGCTTACTGAAAGACGGCGATCGCATCTCTGGTGCGTTTGGATATTTCCGGGCAGACGGACGCTACGTTCTTTTCAAAGCCAAAGCAGTTGTCCTGGCAACTGGAGGAGTCGGCAAATCTTTTACCATCACTTCCAATTCATGGGAATACACAGGCGATGGACAAGGTCTTGCTTACGATGCCGGTGCCGATTTGATCGACATGGAATTCGTTCAATTTCACCCCACCGGAATGGTATGGCCGCCTGGTGTGCGCGGCATTCTTGTCACTGAAGGCGTACGTGGTGAAGGCGGCATTCTCCGAAATAAAGACCAGAAGCGCTTTATGTTCGACTACTTGCCGGCAGCGACAGTGAACGATTATGCCTCCACTGATGAAGAAGCGAAAAAATGGGTGGACGCCGCTGTAGCCGGAGTGCAAACCGAGGCACGCCGTCCTCCGGAATTATCGACGCGCGATAATGTCGCCCGCGCTATCTATCAGGAAGTCAAGGCAGGACGCGGCTCCGAACATGGTGGTGTCTATCTCGACATCAGCTATATGCCGGCCGATCGAGTCAAGAAAAAGTTGCCATCGATGTACCATCAATTTAAGGATCTTGCCGATGTCGACATCACTGCCGGTCCCATGGAAGTTGGTCCAACCATGCATTACATCATGGGCGGCATACGTGTAGAAGCCGACACAGCGGCGACGAAAGTGCCAGGATTGTTTGCTGCCGGTGAAGTTGCCGGTGGCATGCATGGTGCCAATCGATTGGGCGGAAATTCGCTTTCAGACCTGATTGTATTTGGTCGCCGCGCCGGGCTGGGCGCGTCTGAATATGCCAAAGGCTTGAAAGCCACCACCCTCAAAACGTCAGAAGACGATATTAAATCTGCACAAGAAGAATTGGAAGCGCCGTTGCAGAGACCAAACGGCACCAATCCTTACGATCTGGCGAAAGAGCTGAATCAGACGATGAGTACTTATGTCGGCATCTACCGCGAAGAAAGCGAAATGGAAGCGGGAATTCAAAAGCTGCAAGAGCTCAAGGCGAAATTGCAAAAGGTTGGAGTCAAAGGCGATAAGGTTTACAACCCGGGCTGGCATTTGTGCCGTGACCTCCGCAATATGCTCATCTGTTCCGAAGCGATCGCTCGCAGTGCACTTTCTCGAAAAGAAAGTCGTGGTGCTCACAGTCGTCTCGACTATGAAAAAACGGAAGCGGACTGGGGTAAAGTGAATACATCTATTTCCAAAGACGGTGATGCCATGAAGCTGGAGCACACGCCGTTGCCAGAGATGCCCGAAGAACTGAAACAGCTCTTCGTGAAAAAGGAGCCATAATATGCGCAAGGCTGCAGTAAAAGTGTTTCGTGGCACCAAAGACGGTGGCGAATACAAATCCTACGAAGTGCCGATCGAAGACGGCATGGTCGTGCTGGACGCGATTCATTACATTCAGGCGAACTTCGACCCGAACCTGGCTGTGCGCTGGAACTGTAAAGCCGCTAAATGCGGCTCTTGCAGTGCTGAAGTCAACGGTAAACCGAGCCTCATGTGCAAGACAAGAATGGATCGCTTCACCGAAGGCGAAGAAATCACCGTGCAACCGGTCAAGACTTTCCCGCTGATTAAAGACTTGGTCACCGACGTCTCCTGGAATTACGAGGTCAATAAAAAGATCACGCCATTCAGCCCGGCGCCTGACACAGACTGGACTGTCTATCAAGAGGACATCGACCGGGTGCAGGAATTCCGCAAATGCATCGAATGTTTTTTGTGTCAGGATGTCTGCCACGTTCTGCGCGACCACAATCGCCAAAATGCATTTATGGGTCCCAGATTTCTCGTCCGCACTGCCGGTTTAGAAATGCACCCTCTCGATACTGCCGATCGTACGAAATATCTTCATGACGAAGGCGGCATCGGCTATTGCAACATCACCAAGTGCTGCACCGAAGTTTGCCCGGAAGACATCCACATCACCGATAACGCTATCATTCCTTTAAAAGAACGCGTCGTCGACGAGTTCTATGATCCGGTGGCCAAGTTCATCAAGACCGTTTTTGGCGGCGGCAAAAAGAAGTAGTGGCTGTATGTCCCCTTAGTTTCGGCCGCTATGAGGCCAGTCGAAGACGTTGGCGTTGAGACTGAAAGCACCTTCTCTCATGCCGAATTCGTTGCGATAAGGGTTATCGAACAAGCGAATCAGGATCAAGTTTAGGGACAAAAATAGTCCGACAAAAGCGATAAGTACGATTTGGGCGACTAAACTTTCCACCCAGAAAAAATACAAAAACAGGATCGTCAAAACAGCGCCAGTGATCAGAACTAATATCCACATGCTTGAAAGACTTGCGTACCACCACAACGCCGCTGCCGCAAAAAATGAGGGTAATGGCGATAATGATGGCGCTACGAAGAAAGCGTTCAGTGCCGTTCTCCTACTTTTGCACTGGATCGTACCCGGGCTTTTCAAACTCTCGAGTAAACTGTGGTTCTTTGATCACGATTGGATGAGCTTTACTCTGAGCAATATCTTCTTCGGTGGGATTGAGCAGCTCGGATTTTAGAGCGAATGCGCCCTGTTTGACCAGAAATTCCTGCCGATAAGGGTTCTCGAAAAGCCTGACCAGGAGCATATTGAGAGCGATAAAGACAGTAACGAACAAAGTCAAAACGATCTGGGTGCGGGCACTGTCCACCCAAAAGAAGTAGGAAAACAGAATAGTGAGTACGCAACCGGCAACTAGGACCAACCAGATGATCGGAGACAACATTCGTCTCCGCGCCACCATGCGGTAGCGCCTGGCGTCGGCCAAGCTTTTCATCGTTTCTAAAATGTTTGAATAATAAGCCGACTCGCGATTAGACTTGGGTTGGTAAGCGGCGATCGATCGCCAGAGAGACTGGTACTGGGGCACACTTTGTTCGGTGATCCTGCCGGCTGCGGTACCCTCCCAGTCTTCGTCGGCAACAGTTTGATAATACTCTTTGAGCGGCACGCGAATTGTGTAACGCACTTCAGGTGGCAAACCTCGGCAATAATTCCAGAGATCCGAACACGAATTGGCTTCTGTCTCGGCCATCTGTCGTGCCTGATCGAATTTGCCTTGCACGTTGACGACGATCAAGCCGAGTAGGACTGAGTACATTGTGCCAACAACAGTTAGCAGATAGCCAGCCACTTCATGATGCTTTTGGAACTGCACCCGGTGAAAAAACTTTCGCACGATAAAAAGACCGGTGCCGGCGAAAGCCAGGCAACCACCCATCACCACCACCGTGTCGAGAGTAGCGTTCAAAACGAATCTCCAGGATAGTATTTATGCGTCTACTGAGAGGCCGGTTGCTGGGCAGAGTCTGCTGGAGCCTGCTGGGACGGATCGGCGCCAGGTTGAGCGGCGCCACCATCGGCAGCGGCAGGCGCCAGGGTGCATGTGTACGTCCATGTGGCGCGAGATTTCGAATCCTTCATGACGAGCGACGGAATACGCGCCTTGTCCATGTATTGCTTTATCGGATCGATCACTGCTTTGCGCTGATTGGGATCCTTCAATGTCGTCTCGATTAACATTTCGAGGGGCTGCATAACTGTTTTGTCGGCAGGCGAACCGCCGAATGTATAAGAAATTTTCGTCGGCGCACCGATTGCGGTCAAACCTGAAGTGACCTGGGTCTCGATCATTTGTCTTGCCTGAGCAGGCGTAATTGCGTCCATCGGATCGACAGCGGGTGTGCCATGTGTGAGTAATTGACCGATCCATGTCTGCGAGGCGGCGACACCAATCACCACTGCCACTAGAGCGAAGGCAATCACAAAAGGCATTATGTTCACAGGCGGTGCCTTGGGAACTTGCATGTTGCGATACTCAGGTCTGACTATTTGCTTTTCGCCACAGGCAGGACAGAACTCTTCGTGTCCGTGGAGCGGCACCTTACATCTGGGACAATCGTGCATGAGGCCTCATTCAGAGAGGGGCAGTCGTCATTACTTTACCAAATCAAGCCGGACTTGACATATTGATTCAGCGCGGAGTCGTAGGGACGAGGCGATCGGCCTCTAATTTGGAGAAGTCGAGCAGGTCGTTGACTAAGGTGAGCAAGTGCTGAGCACACGATAGCAATGTCTCAGTCAATTCGAGTGCTTCAGCATCCAGGTTGTGCAATGAGAGCAACTCCGACATGCCGAGAATTCCGGCTAATGGCGTGCGCAGTTCGTGGCTGATGTTGGCGACGAATTGAGATTTGAGAACCGATGCGTCGATGGCTGCGTCTCGAGCAGTAACCAGCCTTTTATTGGTGTCACTCAATTCTTCTTGCAATCTCAGATCGCGTCGAATCTGGAGCATGATGAATATGAAAATAATCAGACCAATTGCCCCCAGAGACGGAAAGAGAGCATACGTGGCCTGTACGTTCCAGCGCGATTTGGGCAAGTCGGATTTGATTGCTGTGAAAGCGCTGCTGTCTAACTCAGTCGTCAAAGAACGCAAATCGTCCATCACATTCTTTTGTTCTTCGAGAGTGCTCGCCAGATCATCGTCTGACGCAGCATTCGCTTTAAGCTCAATCAGCTTTTTGAGCAAAACTAACTCTGCGCCCAGTTTTCCTTCGAGAGCGACAACATCCTCTTTTTGTACTGTCGTGGGGATCGCCATCTTTTTAAGTTCGCGGATTTGCCGAGGTAGAGAATCGATTGCCACTTCATACGGATGAAGAAAAGTTCTTTTGCCCGTGAGAGCATACCCACGAGCCCCTATCTCAGCATCTTTCAGACCAGATAAGACTTCGAGCAGCTGTTGGCGATATTGAAAATCGTAATCAATCAATGATTCGATTTCTACGTTGTTGGACATACAGAGATAAGCGCCAACATAAACGCAAGCCGTGACAATGAAAAACAACAAGAGACCGAGAACCAATCGATTACTGGGTCTGTGAAACCGATCCATAGGCAGGAAAAATGGGGCAAGAATGACTCGAAAAATGGTCGACCGATCGCAATAGTGTACATCAACCGCCGGTTAGACGCGCTTGCCGGGCTTTGCTCCATCTGTTTGCGACAGTACATAAGTCGGTCTTTGCAGCGGTAAAACGAACCCCAGCGCCAATCCGGCTAGCAAACCACCCAGGTGTGCGTTTCCGGCTATGTGAATGGATGTCAGCTGAGGAATAACGTGATCGATTATCAATTGACTGCCCGCAATTACTGACATCCAGGTCAATTCGTAGCGACGGATTTTGGCTGGCAGCGCATCGCCTAATTTGAAAATAGCAATCGCGTCGGCTCCGAAAATACCGAGCACACCACCTGAAGCACCAATGGCGGTGCTGGAACTGGAAAATACTTGAGTCAAACCGCCTACCACGCCGGTAAAGAGGAAAAGCAACAAAAATTTGTAGGGGCCATAAATATTCACAGCGATGCGACCAAACCAGTACAAGCCCATTACGTTCAACAGTAAGTGTGAAATGCTGCCGTGCAAAAACAAATAAGTGATCAGTCGCCAGTATTGTCCGTTGACCAGATCCTCCTGGTTGAGTGCGAAAGTTTCTAGCGCAAAAGTGCCCTGAGTGGCAGACCAATTTTGCATTTGTGCCACCAACGCACTGTGCGAAAAGCTTTCGGTGAGCGGGCTTAGTACAAGCGCTCGCGAGATATTGATGACGATATCGATGGCGCCCGATGCCAGATAGGAGAGGCAAATTGCTGCGACAAGACCGCTGACAATTGGAGACGCTCGCTTCGGCAAAACCACGCCCTGCACATAGCCGCTCTCTTCGTAGATACGCCAAACTCGAGCGATCAAGGCTTGCTTTGCCTGGTCGTGATTGGGCTGCCGGGCAGAGTGATCGTCAGGCGCATTGCCTGGCGGGTCGAACTTGGCTGGCTGCGATCGCATCGCTTCAATTTGTTTCTCAAGGCGACTTTTCCAAGCCTCATAATTTGCCCTACCAGTGGTGGCAAGCTCTTTAACTCGAGCAAGGACTGATTCGTATTTGTGCGCGGCAGCTTCTATTTTGCCTTGCTTAGCCAAACAACGGCCCCGCCAGTATTCCAATAAATAATCAGGCAGTCCATCTTTCTCATCAGCAAGTATTTTGGACAGTGTTTCAACCTGCTCGTTAGCGCCAATCAAAGCGAAAAAAGGCAGAAGCGACATCGCGACATCTTTGTTAGTCAGCCTCGACTCTGGCAACTTTGCGGCCTCGAGCGCTTGAGCAGAACGCTCTAGATCGTCCAATTCGGCGTAAGCTCGGCCCACTTGGACATTGAATGAATGTGGCAGAGGGTTCTTAGTCTCACGTCTGCATTCGCGTTCGTCGATGATATCCTGCCATCTGCCTAAAAGTACAAAAGTACCGATGCGATTAGCATCGAGTTGTTCGCTCACGCTGCGCGGTAGCTTTTCGGCTCGCCATTTGCTAATCAGTGCGTCGCCGGCTTCTACCTTTCCTGAGAGATAGAAAGCACTGGCTGTGTAGAGGTCTTGCCAGAATTTGCCAATTTTGCCCCAATAAATGTAGCGCAGCATTTTAGTGGCACTGACTGTGGCTTGATAATTCAACACCCCAACGTTGCGTTCACATCGCTTGATCAAGATCTTGGGCACAATCAGGAAAAGAAAAAATAATGCCCAGGCAATTATGGCAAAAAACCAGGCCGGCTCGAAAAAGAAACCCATCGTCCCGGCTGTGATCATCAAGAGCGCTTGAACAATGAAACACCAGGACCAATCGAGCGGAAGTCTGAGCCGGAAAGCAATGAAGACCAGCCCCATGAAAATTGGAGGCGATAGCCAGAGCTTCAGTTGATCTTCCATTCTATGCCGGTAACTTCTTGGCGGACCGGGCAGGAATCGCCTTGACAAAGCGTTCAGTAATTAAGGTTGGCCTTGTGATTGCCGAGCCGACTACGACCGCAAAGGCACCGCGCTTGAAGGCCTCTGTCACTTCTTCTGGATGCCATACCCTTCCTTCCAAGATCACGGGAAGGCTCAGATTTTTAGCCAGGTCTTGGAGCAGATCGAGCGCTGGTCCAGATTCCGTTGTTGCCGAAGTTTCAGCGGTATATCCGAACAGCGTGGTCGAAACGATATCCGCTCCGGCTTCAGCTGCTGCCACTCCCTGGGCATATGTCGCACAGTCGGCCCACACTGGTTTTGCCAGTTCATCGTGAATGCGGCGAATCATTTCTGTCAGCGAATGTCCGTCCGGTCGCTCGCGACCAGTCGCGTCCAATGCCACAATGTCTGCACCGGCAGTAGCAATCGATTGCGCTTCTTCGAACGTGCTTGTGATGTAGGCTCTCGATAGCCGCTCGTGCTCAGGTATCAATGTCGACTTAATCAATCCCACAAGGGGAATTGAATCTGGGATCAATTTATTTTTGCTTACCGCCAGAATATTGTCGGCACCTTCGAGCCGCAAACCGATCGCTCCCCCGGCCAAAGCCGAGAGTGCCAAGGCCATTATGTGGGATGGATCGCAGAGAGGCTCGCCGGTGCTGGCCTGGCAGGAAACGATCAGCCCACCAGCCAGGCGATCGATGCATTCCCAGTTTTTCTTAGGCACTATATGCGGTTCTCTGTTTCAGGTGTGGTTGGAGGTGCGAGCTGTTAGAATCAAGGTTGGGGCAAATTGAGACAGATGAACTTGGGCTGCGTCATTTCGTGCAGCGCATATTTCACTCCCTCCAGACCCGCGCCCGATTCTTTCCTGCCACCATAGGGCATGTGGTCGGCTCTGAAAGTTGGCGCATCGTTGATCATGACGCCACCGACATCAATGCCGCGTGCAGCTTTGAAAGCCACTTCCAGATTTTTAGTGAAAACACCCGCTTGCAAGCCATAACGCGTGTCGTTCACGGCTTTGATTGCATCATCTATGGTGTCGTACTTCATCACAGCCGTGACCGGTCCAAAGACCTCCTGGTTGACCACTGTCATCGAGTGATCGGTGTCTGTAAGAATGACCGGGTCGAGAAGATTTTTGTTATGGGCGTTGCTGCCTATCAAAATTTTGGCACCGCCTTTAACCGCTTCTTCGACCATTTGTTCAGTTTTGGCCACTGCGCCCGAGTCAATCATAGGACCGACATCGGTGGCATCATCCAGCGGATCTCCGACTTTCAGACCGGCAACCATATCTTTGTAAGCCTGGACGAATTTATCGTAAACGTTCTTCTGAACATAAACTCGCTG
>CAJCHQ010000082.1 GCA_903970295.1 Bryobacterales bacterium | reverse complement strand
CCTTTAGCCACAGCCAACGATTCCCAGTAATCAGGGTCATCTTCAGACTCAATCAAGATTTCTCCCAGCGAGCTATTTTCAGGAAATTTGATCGTGCGGGAGGGCGACTTCGCATCTACCGCTTTAAGAACGCCGCCATTTTTCGACCCATCAGCGCTTTTAGAATCGCTTCCACTCTTCTTTTCATTCACCCTGGGGGCGAGGGCTAGAACTGGTGCTTCCTTCGTCGCTGAATTCGCCGGCGAGCGGTGGTCCCGCGCAGAATCGGAGGCACTCTTCGTGGCCTCGGCTTTGGCTTTTTCTGTAGAGAAAATCAAACCAGCGGTGACGACAACAGCCATCACCCACTGCACAGCCAGTCGTTCAAAGTCGAGGTGAACATCAGCGTTTCCGATGCCGACGGGTGGATGAAATATGAGTGCATAAGGGAGCGGAGTCCCTCCCGATTTCCAGGGCGGGCAAAGACCAGCCGCCAGAATCAGGGCGATGCCCATCCACAGAGCAAGTTTCTGACTTTGATTGAGCGTTTTCATGTCGACCTATTATTGCGAGAACCATTTTTGATTTTAGCGAAGTTGGCAGTTGAGGTCTGCCCATGGGGCGACCAATGACATCCGCATTCGCGATTATTAAAGATCATGCCAAGAATAAGTCCACGCGGGTAAACTTGCGATGAATTGTGTCAAATCTTCTAAAGAGGTTGGGAAAATGTGGGAAAGACATAACGTAGCCGGGCAGCAAGCCTTATCTCAAGGCAAACCCGTAGAGGCGGAAACACAATTCAAGCTGGCTCTGGCTGAAGCTGAGAAATTGGGCACATTTAGCGCCCCGGTGGCACAAGTGTTGCTCAATCTAGCCAACACCTACCGGCAGCAGGGCAAATATGTGGAGGCCGAACCAGCCTATAAACGCGCTCTGGAAGTGAAGGAACGCAATGTTGGTCCCTTGCATAAGGAGACAGTGCCCTTTCTAGAAAACTATTCCAAGATGCTGCGCGCCTCCGGTCGCACTGCCGAAGCCGAAAAACTGGACAAGAAAGCTCTAGCGATATTTTCCAGGTAAAAAGGCGAACCATGAAGCGCTTGACAGAGGATGAAATTAATTCGGCTCGAGCCGCCGGCCAGAGCTCAACTTCAAGCAACGAAACGATCGACCCGAAAAAATTAGAATATCAAAGCGGTTTCGGTAATCATTTTTCCAGCGAAGCAATTCCCGACACGCTTCCAAGCAGGCAGAATTCACCGCAGAAGGTGCCGCGTGGGCTCTATGCAGAGCAATTGAGCGGTTCCTCATTCACCAGTCCGCGACACGAAAATCAGCGCTCTTGGCTCTATCGTCTCCGCCCATCAGTTCTCCATTCTCCGTTTTCACAAATCGACCGCCGTCTGTTTCTGGGCAAGCCGGAACCAGAATTTCTGCCGGCGTCACCAGAACAATGTCGCTGGGATCCGCAACCAATGCCCTCGCAGCCAACTGATTTCATCGAAGGTCTGGCCACTGTCGCCAGCAATGGAAATTCTTCGAGCTGGCGGGGTGGTGCTGCCCATCTCTATGCCATCAACAAATCGATGACCGAAAAATTCTTCTATGATGCCGACGGCGACTTGCTCTTCGTCCCTCAAAGCGGAGCCCTGTTGTTACGCACCGAGCTTGGCGTAATCGCTGTTTCGCCGGGCGAGATAGCTGTCGTTCAACGAGGCATTCGTTTTCAGGTCCAGGTGCTCGAGCAAACGGCCAGGGGCTATGTCTGCGAAAATTACGGGCTGCCGTTTCGCTTGCCAACACTCGGTTTGATAGGCAGCAACGGCTTGGCAGACGCCCGCCACTTCTTGACGCCTGAGGCGGCTTACGAAGATCGAGAAGGGCAATTTCAGCTGATCGCTAAATTTCAAAATCACTTATGGCAATGTTCGATCGCGCATTCGCCACTAGATGTGGTGGCATGGCACGGGCACTATGCACCCTACAAATACGACCTCAGCCTGTTCCAGGTAGTGAATACGGTCAGTTTCGATCACAGCGATCCGTCGATCTTTACCGTTTTGACGTCGCCGTCGGAAATCACTGGAGTAGCCAACCTGGACTTCGTCATTTTTCCTCCCCGCTGGGCAGTTTCCGAACACACTTTCAGACCCCCTTATTACCATCGCAACGTTATGAGCGAATTCATGGGCTTGATTCGTGGTGTGTATGATGCCAAACAGACGGGCTTTTTGCCCGGCGGCAGCAGCTTGCATAACTGCATGTCGCCGCACGGACCAGACGCCGCAACTTACGAAAAAGCCGTTTCAGCCGACCTGGCTCCCCAACACACAGACGACAGTCTCGCCTTTATGTTTGAAAGCTCGTTAGTTTTCCAGCCGACCCCCTGGTCGATGGAGACAAATCTGCGCCAAAAAAATTATTTGGACTGCTGGCAAGGTCTCAAGAAACACTTCAATTAGCCGCGCTAGGATAATTGCGAAATTAATCCTGAGCCTGCAGCGGTTCCTGCAGCTGGTCCTGCGCCGGGCTGGGAACAAGCAGGCGCTCAAATTTAGACGCTTCGGTCCAATCCCGACATGCCGATAACATACTGCAGGACAGTCAATCCCTACCTTCCCGCAGTCGAGCCTGATAATCACAAACTTGGCCACGCTTTCAGGTCAGGAGCTTATCGCGTTATCAAGGAATCAGAGCGTGGCATAGAGAGTTAGCAAGTATCCACGGACAAAAGCCTTCCGCGGGCGCCGGCTTTTCGACCGTAAATGTCGAGAGGAACGAAAGACGACTGAATGCGCTCACGTGCTTCCTTGCCAATTTGACTATAATGCAGCAGATTGCGCCAACTCCACTGATGGGAACAACAATGTTCAAACCAAAAAAAGAGGAACCAGCCACCAAGAACAAGGCCATCATGCCGGTGGAAAGTGGAATGCCGAAAAGCGCGGTGATCCGCAAGCAGCTCGATGAAGCGATCGCCAAGCGAGGTTGCAACGTCGAACAGGCATGGACAACATCCAAACCAAATCAAAAGTTCGTACTCATGTGCCAGTTCGACAAGGGTGCGGAAAAACCGGTATGGACTCTTTATGAAGAAAATTCGCAAGAGTCCAAGATGCATTTCAGCCAGCCGTTCGATCCCAATGATTTCGCCATGATGTACGACGTGATTTGTATGTCGGCACCAGATTCTGGCTCCTCCGTGAGCATACCCGATGCGCTTAAACCACCCGTGCAGGAATCGAGAAGGTCAGAACCAGCTTCTTATCCAGGTACTTCGACATATGGCGGACCCGCGCTCCCCTCTCCTTCGCCGACTCCGTACGGCGGCGGTGGCTCTCCCTATCCACCAGCACCGACTGCGACACCATACCCGGGTTACCAGCAGGCGCAGCCACAAC
>CAJCHQ010000081.1 GCA_903970295.1 Bryobacterales bacterium | reverse complement strand
CTCGCCGGTGGTGGCGGAGGTGACGCACTCAATTCACTCAGCCAGAGTCTGGCACCAGCTTTGATGATGATGATGGAAGTGATGCCGGGACCGGGTCAGGGCGCTCCTTCCGGTGGTTTGCCGACATTCGGACAAACCAGTCAAATGGGTTATGCACCGAGACCGATGGTGAGACGAGCAGCACCCAGTAATCCGCTCGGCAATATCATTCCTTCAGGAATGGTCCGCAGCCTGATGTATCAGGGTGTCAGTCGCGCCATGTATCACTAAGTAGCGCTTGGCACCGGTAACGAACGCAGCGCAACATGTCTGCATAGGAAGGTGTAAATTACTGGGGGTCTTTTGGTCCGAAGTGTCGTTCAGCTAGCTTGCCCACGAATTTGCCTAGCTGTATTGCGCTCTCGAATTGTGCAATGTGCCGTGCCCTCATTGAGTCCGGGAAGAGACGAACGGCATCGACGATTTTCCCCTGCGAGGCATAACAAACCATCAGGCGGTCAAGCAAACCATTTTCGGATGTCGCTCGCAATTGGGCGTTGTTTTCCACGAGTTTAAGCGCCCGCTCGATGTGAGGTTCGGCACTGGCGAATTGATTTTGACTGAGGTGCGCCAGTCCCAGTCCGGAAGCAGCTGCCAAAATGTTGCTCTCATTTTTGCGATCGTCTTTGTCAGCAATCGCCAGAGCACGCTCAAAGAGATGCTGCGCCTGGTCGAACCTTTTAGTGGCGATTGCAGCCGAGCCTAAACCAGCCAGAGCGACGCCTAACTGAGGATGATTCTCAGGCAGCTCCTCTTCGAAAATTCTCAAAGCACGCGTATACAATTCGTGAGCTTGGTCGATCTGCCCCTGACGCATTTTCTGAGCAGCAAAGTGATACAAGCTGTTGGCAATCAGAGGATGCGATTCCCTCAAATGCTTTTCTCGAATGATCAAAGAGCGTTTACAAAGTGCTTCCGCGCTTGTAGCATCCCCCTCTGCAGCATGAATGACCGCAACATCGATCAGGCTTTCCGCGTAAGGCAAACTGTCGGTGCCTAATAGTCTCTCTCTCGTGGCTAAAGCTCGGCGAAATAAGACCGCCGCTTCAGTGATTTTGCCCCCTTGCATCAGTAGACGACCGAGCGTCGTCAAACAAGCAGCCACAGGCAAGCTGTCCACACCAGACTTTGTTTTCGCTCGAGCGACTGCTTCCTTTACCAAAGTTTCGCCCTCTTCCTGCTTTTCTGGCAGGGGCAAAAGCCTTGCTCCGAGAGACTCTACGTCAAAATTGATGGGGCTTAGATCATCAATCTCTTTTTCCGCACAAGCTTTGGCATCGGCCCAAAACTCTTCGGCTTTTTTAGAAAGACCCAATTCCAAATTGATTTTGCCTAACCACAAATTGCATGTGTAGAGAAGACGCTGGTCGGAATCGCATTCTTTGATGGCAACTAGCGCATCATCTAACTCGCGCTTCGCCTGCAAATATCGGCCGTCCAGGTAAGAGACGATACCGGCTCGCAATTTAGATTCTCCGTCTGCGCTCATTTTGCCCCCTCGACTAATTATCTTCAACGTGAGAATCACGCCGCCCAATCGAGCCGAGCAGGTCTTTCAGAGTCGAGATCGATTGTGTTTTTTCCAATTTTTTGAGCGCCTTATTGAAAGCCAACGAAGTCAATTCGGGCATTTCTCTGGCCGCGTCCACATATTTTTTCTGGGCCATGTAGCAACGCATCAGGCTGCTGAGAAGAGCGCGCTTAAAATCGGCGTCTTCGATATTGGCATTATCGAATTGATCTAATACGCGATAGATGAAATGCTCGCCTTCTTCATAGCGTCGCTGCATGACGTAGATGCGAGCCAGATTGCGCACTGCTTCGCACCACTCTTTAGTGTGGGCATTGAAATCGTTAGTGACCGATTCCAGTCTCTGGTAAGCCAATTCGGCCCGAGCGAAATCTCTCTGACGCAAATAAGCATAACCCAGCGCCTTCAAGACGCTGACTATGCCTGAATGACTCGGAGGCAAGAAGCGCTCACGAATGGCCAGAGCGCGTTCGTAATAGGCGGACGCTTGCAAAAATTGTGCTTGAGCCAAGCAAGTTGAGGCGATTATGTGCAAGGTCATGGCCACATCCGGGTGATCGACGCCGAGCGCATGTTCGCGTATGGCAAGAGCTTGCTTACTCAATTCTTCGGCACCAGCATAATCTTTGCGCCGAATTTTGCACAACGCCAGAAGACCGAGTGTCGGCGCCACTTCTTTGTTATCTGCTCCGAGCACATCCTGCTGAATGGCTAAAGCCCGCTTCAACATCAATTCGCCATCATGCAAAAGATTTTGCGATATGTGCAAACCGCCAAGAAGCGCCAGGCTTTCGGCCGACTCCATGCTTTTCTCGCCGAATAATTTCTCACGCATATCAAGGGCCCTGCGTAACATCGGCTCAGATTGCGCGTACTTGCGCTCATTCAGATACAGCGTGCCCAGCTGTTCGATTACCCGAGCAACGGCCGCTGTGTCAGTGCCTTGAGCCTTGCCGCTAATAGCCAGGGCTTTGGTCAGGGCCGACTCGGCTTTAGGAAAGTCTTCCAGATGGGTGTAGACCTTGCCCAGATAATACAAACTGTCGGCCAGCTTGGCATTGTCGTCGGCGTCGCCCTCGGCTGTTGCTATGGCCTGGGCGAAGTAACGCGCCGCCTCAGCGTAGCGCCCCTGATCGTAGGCTTCTTCTCCACTTTTTTGATTTTCGTCCCAGCTCATGTTGATTTCCTGGCAGAGTGATTTTGCCAAATTCAGACCATCAATGGGCTGCTGACAATGATCACGCGCTGTACTTTTGCCGCTGCGGACAGACTTCTTGTAGTAACTCTTGAATTCTCGTCAAGAGTCCCCCCAGTCCTAAGCGTTTCGATGCTGAGATGATAACAGGACTTGGCACTTGAGCGACCAACCATCTCAGGTCTTCGGTGCGGACCAATTCGGCCTTGTTGAGCACGGTAATCATGGGCTTATCGATCGCGCCCAGCTCACTCAATACATCGTAAACACTTGCTATCTGGTCCATGACGTTAGGATGGCTGGCATCAACCACATGCAAAAGAATATCAGCCACCGTTACTTCTTCGAGAGTAGCTCTGAAGGCCGCAATTAAAGAAGTCGGCAGTTTTTTTATAAATCCGACTGTATCGACGAGCAAAACCGGACTGAAGTCTGGCAAAACTGTGCGGCGTGTAGTGGGGTCGAGTGTGGCGAACAATTTGTCTTCGACGAATACATCTGCCTTAGTCAAGGCGTTCAACAAAGTCGACTTACCAGCATTGGTGTAACCACTCAATGCCACCACCGGTAAATGATCATCGGTGCGATGACGACGTTGCGTATCGCGATGAGTTTTGATGCGCAAACATTCTTTCTCGAGCATATTGATCCGATCGCGAATGCGGCGGCGATCGATTTCTAATTTCGTTTCACCAGGTCCACGTGTGGCAATACCACCGCCTAACCGGCTCAAACTCAGTCCCTTGCCGACAAGTCTCGGGTAAAGATATTTCAATTGCGCTAATTCGACTTGCAATTTTCCTTCTCTAGTTCGCGCCCGTTGGGCGAAAATATCGAGAATGAGTTCGGTGCGATCGATCACTTTGACACCGACCGTATCTTCCAAAGTCTTTTGCTGGTTGGCGGAAAGTTCCTGATCGACGATCACCAGATTAGCTCCCATCTCCTGCACCATGAGAGCCAGTTCCTGCACTTTTCCAGAGCCTAAAAAGAAGCGCGGATCAGGCATCGGTCTCGTCTGGGTGAGACGCTCACAAACCGTAGCACCGGCTGTGCGCGTCAGTTGAGCTAATTCGTCGAGCTCATCTTCAATTTGCCAGGCATCGGTGCCGTCCGAAATCAAAGCCACGAGCACCGCGCGCTCCTCGCCTTCGGCCACGGGCAATCCTGGTGCCAACTTGCGAAATTCATCTTCGAGCGAAACTATCAGCGTCTCGAAATTATCGTCCTGAGCCTTTCTCGCCGTACAGACAGGAAGTACTTTCCATAATTTGCCTTCGCTATCGCGTCCGGGCATCAGATGAGCGATGTTGACAGCATCGGCAAATTTAGATTGCTCGCCCCGCGAGCGGCTGAAGACGCCGCCCGGATTGACTTCGATCTGCGCAAGCAGATCGAGACGATTGCGAGCAAGACATTGCAAATTTTCTTTGCTGATGTGACCAGCATCTTCAAACTCTGTTTTGGTGGCCTTATTCAAATGTGTGTGAATAATGCGATGACCGCATAATCTGCCTGGTCCGACCCGCACGCCACGCAGCTCCGGCATATTCACATCAGTCGGTGGACCGACCGTGATATTGACGATTTGACCCCGGCGGTTGACGACAACAGACAACGGATAACCGGTCGCATGTGACATTTCTGCGACCGAATCTGCGAACTCGATTGTGACAATCTTGTCCTGAGGAATGCGCTGCTGCAGCAGCCGATTCAATTGTTTAATTTCGGATTGTTTGAGTCCTTTTGCCTTCGCGAGATCCAGTTTGCCGTGCAAAAAGTGTCCTCCAGAAATGGGGTCTAATTAGTTTGTCGACGGTGATAACGGGCAAAAGCTACACAAAGTCTCACATTCGGATCATACCGCCAACAAAGGCTAAATTCACCCACAATTAATGTTTATAGGTCGCTGCTTCTCAGTTCGGCGAGATCAGTGTGTAACGAAGAAGGGGACGCAGACCGGATTCACCACAGCTTTTCACAGACGGAAGGATTTTGCCCGGGTTACAAATGCCCAGCGGATTAAAAGCCGAGCGCAGGCTCGACATTGCTTCCAGATCGATCGGATTGAAGACTGTATGCATTTCGGATAGCTTTTCGATGCCTATGCCGTGTTCGCCCGAAAGCGTGCCCCCTAGAGCGACACAGAGACCGAGAATCTCCTGACCAGCAAGCATTACGTTCTTCAATTCTTCGATATTTTCACGGTTATAGAGAAGGCACGGATGAAGGTTGCCATCGCCTGCATGATATACATTCGCTATGACCAAGGAGTACTTCTTGCTGATCGCCGAAATTTTTGCAATCGCTTCGGCTAGTTTCGAGCGAGGAATGACACCATCCAGAACATATGCATGTGGCGCAATGCGCCCGTAGGCGGCAAAGGCAGATTTGCGCGCTTTCCAGATTTTTGCTCTGGCGGTTACGTCTGTCGCCCAGTGAAACTCGATTGTGCGATTGACATTGACGATGCGCTCAACGATTCGTTTGTGCACCGAAATTCCAGTGCGCGGACCATCGAGTTCGACAATCAACATTGCTCCTGCCGAGCGCAGAAGACCCATGGCAAAAGCATCTTCCACAGCATTCAAAGTAAGCCCATCGATCATCTCCATAGCAGCCGGCACCACCCCTTCGGCGATGATATCCGAGACCGCCTGCCCAGCACTTTCCACCGCAGAGAAGTAAGCGATCATCGTCTCCACAGCCTGAGGGCGCGGCACCAGATTTAATACCGCTTCAACGGCTAACCCCAGAGTTCCTTCCGAGCCAACGAAAGCACCAAGCAGGTCAAGACCTTGACTGGTCCTCGTTCTTCCTCCAAGCGAAACGATTTCACCATCAGGCAAAACCACAGTCAAACCAAGAACATGATGCGCGGTCATACCATATTTCAAGGTGTGAGGGCCGCCGGCATTTTCGGCAATATTACCGCCTATGGTCGAAGCCATTTGACTGGATGGATCTGGTGCGAAATACAGCCCGTACTGTGCCACAGCTTCGGAAACCGACACATTCGTGGCGCCGACTTGAACGACAGCGACGCGCTGCTCGGGATCGACTTCCAGAACTTTGTTCAGGCGCGTCAGAACGAGAGAGATGCCTCCCATGACATTGGTGGCGCCACCAGAAAGTCCGGTGCCGGCACCACGCGGCACGAAAGGAATTTGATGGCGATTCGCCAGCTTCACAACCGCCGCCACTTCAGCCGCTGAACCGGGCAGGACGACGTAATCAGGTCTGGCAATGTCGAGCGTCTCGGCGTCGCATTCGTACACCGACAGGTCGACCGGTGAAGTGAGAACGTAAGCCGAGCCCACAATTTTTTTCAGCTCGCTCTCAAGCATGACTTATTGATGCTGCCACTGCGGCGGCTGTTGTTGCCACTGAGGCTGTTGCTGCTGCCACTGTTGCGGTTGTTGTTGAAATTGCTGGGGCTGCTGTTGAAATTGCTGCGGCTGTTGTTGAAACTGCTGCCATTGAGGCGCCATCGGTCGTTGTTGCGGCTGTGGCTGCATTTGATTATGAGGTACTTTCGTCTGCACCGTTTCTGAGTCGTTGGTCGTAAATTTGAAACCATCGACGTTGGTGTAGCCGACCGTGAAAACTCCAGCCTTATCGACTGTCATGCGGTGCGAGCCCGGTGGAAATTGGAGCACCGATTGATCGCCATTGATAGAATTAACCACGGTCAAAATCATCGTATTGAAAATGATATTGGGGCTTTTTTGAGTGAGGTGGGCGTTTGCTATATGCCCGTCACGAGTCACCGTATAGGCGACGTTCGCGGCCAGCGGTGCGCCCTTGGAAAAGAACTTACTGCTGAGCGTGTTGAAGCGTTGGTATATGGTTTGAGCGACATTATGATGCCAGGTGTCCCAGGCTAGTTTCATCTCGGCGGTATCGTCGGGATCATTGGGGTTCGGTCCGCCTTGCTGGAGATTACCTTGCATGGGCGGCGCAAAATTGTGCGGCATATTATCGGGTGTCGGCTGCATCTGGCCAAAATTGGGTTGTCCGCCTGAATCTTGAGCATTGCCACTCAATGGTTTCTTGGGCGGGGGCGGCGCCAGAGTCGGCACCTGAAAAGCGCCGCCAGGAGCGTCGAATGCTTCATTGCCATTTTGCGGCGGGGTACCACTGCTGCCGAATGGATCGCCGACTTTGTTGATGTCGTTGCGATTAAGCGCCGGCCCGCCATTTCCGGGATTGATAAAGTCGCCCTTGTTGACCCCACCCTTCAAGACGTCAGCCTCAGCCGGCATCCATGAGAAAATGGTCGCCACGGGCAAAGCCAGAAAGGCACCGAAAAAGAATTTGAGCAAATTATGGTAAGTAGGACTAGACATAACGATGAGCGCTAGACTTAACTAACTATACGGCAATTATCCTATGTTAACTTTACTCCATCTTCCCCAAAAGTAAATGCGAAATTTAACAAGCAAAGGCTAATGAACAACGGTTTTATCATTGATAGTCATTGTCATGTCGTCAAAGAGTACTTTCCTGACGATCAAGACGAAGTAATCAGTCGTGCCTTCGAAAAAGGTGTCGGACAATTAGTTAATCCGGGAGTTTCACTGGCTGATGCCGACGAAGTGGTGCTCTTGACCGAGAGATTTGCAGAGCTTTACGGCGGCGTCGGTATTCACCCGCACGAAGCTAAGACCTGGGATGATTCAAGCGATAGCCGCATCCGAACTCTAGCCGCGCGACCTAAGATCGTGGCGATCGGCGAATGCGGACTCGATTTTTTTTACAAACATAGCGAACCAGAAACACAAAAAGAGGTTTTTGCCAAACAAGTGCGACTGGCTAGAGATTTGAACCTGCCAGTAATAGTCCATTGTCGAGACGCCTGGAATGAGTGCTTAGAGATAATCGAACGTGAAGGAGAGGGCGAGGTCAAAGGTGTTTTCCACTGTTTTACAGGCGGACCCGAAATTTTGCCCCGCATTGAAGCTGTGGATTTTTTCGTCTCTTTTTCAGGCATAGTCACGTTTCCCAAATCGCATCAAATTCAGCAAGCAGCGCCCCTGGTATCACTCGAGCGAATTCTTGTGGAAACAGATTGCCCATATTTAGCTCCACAGAAAATGCGGGGCAAACGAAACGAGCCATCGTACGTCTGGATGGTCGCTGAAAAAATTGCCGAATTGCGAGGTATAACTTTGGCAGCTACAGCCAGCGCCTGTGCCGCCAATGCCAGATCGCTTTTCGCCCTGCCTCAGCCTGCCGCAGCAGGCAATTTAAATTAGCTTTGCGGGGACAATCAGGTCACAGCGTGCCGTTTGATCTTGCGCAAGAGGTCCTCAGCTTCATGCGTGGAAAGCGATTTGCCGGGGATCTTCTGCAGCAGATCTCGCGCTTCTTTTATCTTGTGCTGGGCAATCAACTTTTTGGCCGATTTGAGGAAAGCGTCATAGAGCATCTCCGTACCATCGTCAGCCAGTCGTCCCTCTTTTTGCAACTTCTCCAAAATGCGCACCGCATCTTCGGGTCGGTCGTGGTCGACTAAAACTTGAGCTTCGTTCAATGCTGTGTGATAGTCATTGAGTCGAATCAAGCAAACTGCGGCAACGGCGAAACAGATCGTGATCACCACTTGAAAAATAAATGACCTGGCGGTTGGCACACGTCTGCGTGTCGCTTGACGCTCGTCTGCAACAGCTGGCGTGCTCTCTGTTTCGAGAAGCCTGGCGAAACGGCTGAGTGAGTCGGTAGTTGTCTCGAGTGGTTCACTTTCCGGTTGCATGAGAACGGGCGCTCGGCTGCCGGAAAAAGGTATCCAACCACTGGAGCCGCCAGCCACAACCAATCTGCGGTTACGGGGGTTGCAGGCAGCATCAACATCTTCCCAGAGTTCTTCGGCACTCTGCTGGCGACTGTTGGGATTCTTGCTCAAAGCTTTGGCCACAACAGATTCCAATTGTTCTGGGAAAATCAGCTCTGGTTCCACATGCACCAATCGTGGTGGCGTTTCGTTAACGTGCATAAACATCAAAGCCATCAAATCATCAGCAAGAAAAGGGCGCTTGCCGGTCAGCGTTTCGAAAATCAAAATGCCTAGCGAATAGATGTCGCAACGGTAATCGAATTCCGCCCCGCGACACTGCTCAGGGCTCATGTAAGCCGGGCTGCCGCAGACCTTGCCCTCGACCGTCAAGGAACCAGTAGAGCCTCCGTCACCGACCAATTTGGCGACACCGAAATCCACGACCTTGACTTGCACCGAAGCGGCATCTTTGCCCTGCAAAATGATATTGTCCGGCTTCAAATCTCGATGAATGATTCTCAATCGATGCGCTTCACCGACTGCCGAACAGACTTGTTTGATAATCGGCAGCGAAGCTTCGATTGGCAGAGGCCCAGTCTCTTTAAGGACTTGACCTAAATTGAGACCCTGCAGAAACTCAGTGACGATGTACGGTTGTCCGTCTTCCATCAGACCGTAATCGAATAGAGTGACGACATTGGGGTGCTTCAATGTGCTGATCGTCTGCGCTTCTCTCCGGAATCGCTTGACCGACTCGCTAGAAGTCTCGTGAAAATTCTGCAAAACTTTGATCGCCATTTCACGGCCTGAAGAAATCTGAATCGCTTCGTAAACGATCCCCATGGCGCCACGGCCAATGGCACAGAGAATTCGGTAGCGATCCCCCACCACCGTGCCAATCAACGGATCGTTGCCGACTGAGATCAGCTCAGCCATGTCATTCGGGCAAGTGTCTTGCTCGTCATCATAGTGCAAATTGCAACGTAGACATAGCTTCATTGTTCTGGCTCTGCGATGTCTTTCATGACCGCTACTCTATTCGGACGCCTTCATCAGCTTGTAGCCCTTAATCACAGTCTGGGCCTTTTTCGCATTCGCTGACCGGCGAGGGAACGCCTTTTGCAGGACGTCTATCGCCTGATCGTATTTGCTCGCATCGGCGTATTTCTTGGCAATCTTGAAGTACTTGTCTGCGTCTTTAGCGGTCAATTTTCCGGTCTTAGATAATTTGTCCAGGGCTGCTCGCGCCTCGACTAGCTTGTTGGCAGTGATCATCTGATCGACAGTCACCGGTGCCGGTGCCTGGTGGATGTAATAGTTTTCGTAGTAGTAGTAACCGCCGCCTACAAGTCCGGCAATCACGACGAAGAAAAAGAAGAATGGGGCCAAACGCGGTTTGTTGAAACTGGCTCTGGCTCGGGCTCTAGTTTTGCGGGCCGATTGATTGACCTGCCCGACTCTGGCCCTTTCGTTTTTGACCGATGCCTCAACGTTGCGGAAACTGGCAGCGTAATCAGCGTCATCGCTATCTTCTGCAGGTTGCAGTTGCTGCTTTTTCTTCATGGCCTGACTGACCAACTGAGCTGCCAGTGCCGCGGCATCCTCACTGCGAGACGGCATTTTCGGGTTAGAGGTGGCGGCAGGCGCTCCATCCATTTTGGCAGGCGTTGGCGCGCCAGGAATCTTAGCGGGCCGATAAGGATCAAAATCAGCGGACGACGCCGCCTGTGGTGTCATACGATCGCCCGCTTTCACTGCCGGCATTTTACTCTGGG
>CAJCHQ010000080.1 GCA_903970295.1 Bryobacterales bacterium | reverse complement strand
TTTCCCTACACGACGCTCTTCCGATCTTTGGAGTTCTTCAATTCAAGCGGAAAAAACCTATGACATCAGTGCCTGGACCAACGCTGCCAAACGCGCAGTTAGAAATCCAGGCACTCAATTGCTGTGCCTTTTTGGCGCCATGCTCGGTTGGGTATTCGTCGTCCATTATGTACATCACACCGACCCCGAAGCGCGCCACCCGTTGGACAATGCTACGTGGCGAAAAGAGTTGACCCTGGGCTCTTCTGGGCAACAAGAACAGCAATTCTCATCACCACCAGACATGCAGAGCGCCGGGCGAGACGCCAGCGCAGACGCCGCTCCAGTCTCTGGGGGAGCGACTCTCGGACAGGATTCGTCCTTGATGGCCGGCATGGGCGGTCTGCTTTTGACTCAGTCACCAACAGAACACGCACCGCATCCCCCGCGAGTCAGAGGCAGTCAACGCCTCTTCGGGGCCAGAGACGCTGCTCCCGCGCAAGCTCAAGCAGATCCGTCGGGCACTTACGTTGTCGGCACTTATGCAGCGGCGGCACCATTCACAGCAGACAGTTTTGGGGCACCACGCAATCTGGAGGAACACGATTACGCGGCGGCGGCGCCGATCGGCTACAGTTCACCGGAAGCGAGCAGAGCGGCCCTGACAGCGATGGCACCACCTGCACCACAGCCTATCTTCAGCGCTTTTGCACCTTCGTTCGGGCAACCGAACATATTCGGACAATCAGCCGGAGCGACGAATAATCAGCCACAAGCAGTGATTTCGTCTCGGCGGATGCGTGGAGCCGGCTTCGTGCCACCGCCACCACCCATGACACCAAGCGGTTTTGTGCCGCCACCGCCGCCAATGGCCATTGGCGATGCCGGTGCAATGGCCAATATGTATAATATGCCGACGACGGATAATAGCGGTTACGCCGGAAACGGGTACGCCAACAGCGGCTATGGTAACGCAGCGCAGTCATCATCGGGACGCAAATTCAGAAACCGGGTTATAACGTCTAGATAGTTGGTGACGCGTTCAATTGGTGTAGCTTCAGGGGTCTGTTGATAGGATCCGTTGATAGGGATCCATTCCAGCGCATCAACTATTTTGCAATTCAGTAATAGATACCTTCGGTACGCGTACTTTGCCGGCATTGCGAATGAACTCGGCGGTCAGTGTCAGCCCGACAGTCATGGCGATCATCAAGGTGCTGAGAGCATTGATTTCTGGTGATACACCAAATTTGACCATGCTGTAAATTCGCAAAGGCAAAGTAGTGCTGCCAACACCAGCGTTAAATTGGGTGATGACAAAGTCATCCAGCGAAAGCACAAATGCCATCAAAGAACCTGCCACTATTCCTGGTGCCAGAAGCGGCAGGGTCACCCGAAAGAATGCCATGAGCGGAGAAGCGCCAAGGTCCTGGGCAGCCTCCTCAAGCGTCTTGTCGATACCTTCCAGGCGCCCCATCACCGTGAGAATGACATACGAAACACAAAATACAATATGCGAAACGATAACAGTAGCTAGACTGAGATTGATGCCGAGAAATATGAAAAGAGTCAGTGCTGAAACAGCCATGGCGATTTCGGGAATAATGATCGGCAGAGTGACAATGGCGCGATAGAGATTCTTGCCTTTGAAATGGAGGCGAGAAAGTCCGACAGCGGCCATTGTGCCCATCACGGCCGAGACCGCCACGGAGATGACAGCGACGAACAGGCTGTTGAACAGGGCTGCAGCCAGGACTTGATCTGAAAAAAGTTGGGCGTACCAATCAAGAGTAAAACCGGTCAGCCCGACCGCAATGCGGGACTTCTCGAAACTGAACACGATCAGCACCACAATTGGTGCGTACAAAAATCCGTAAATGAGAAGGGCGATCAAATCTAACCAGCGACTTTTGCTCATTCCTCAATACAGCTCGCTCAGGATGAAGTGCTCAATTGGATGCCTGCAACCGGGCCAAACGTTTCTGCATTTCTTGCATGGGTGTCATGTCTCCGCGCTTAGAGGCGACCGCTATGCCTTGCTCATAAGTTTCAATTGCCCTGGATTTTTCACCCAGCCCTTCGAATGCCTCCCCCAAAGAAACGTACGCTACTGTGTGAGTAGGTTTGATCCTCAGCGCTTTTTCCAGAAACGGAATAGCTGCCTCGAACTCGCCGAGAGCGACCTGGCAGCTGCCAACTCCATAATTGGCCAGCAAATCGTCATCATCGATTTCCAAAACTTCTTTGAACATCGCCATGCGATCTCGCGCTTCGGCTTCCTCTTCTTCCTTCTTTTTCTTCGCCTGAATCTCAGTGCTGGCCTGTTGAGCAGCAATTTTCATGCGAATACTCATTGAAATCGCTTTTTCTTCCTCGGCCTCTTCTTTCATCCCTTTTTCAACATAGAAAACAGACAGATTGGTGTGAGCCATGACCGAGTCGGGATTGAGTTCGGCCAATTTTTTCATAAGAGTGATTGCTTCGTCCAAGTGTCCGCGCTTGGAGAGAATTACGCCAAGTGCTTCGTACCCGTCCTCGAAGAATGGATCGAGCTCCAGCACTTCGCGCAACAGAACAACCGAATGATCGGTATCGGCGTTGGTGGCATCTTCTTGCTCGTGGGCGAAGCTTTGCAAAGCGCGTTCGTATAGTCGGCGCGCCCGCATCTTGGGCGTCTCGGCTTGATAGAAGGGCAAAGAAACAGTGGTTATGTCGTAATCTCGACCATCGATCTGCACGGCAAATGATTTATCCGGGACGCGATAATCACGCTTTATGAAAGCAAGCGCGACCGTGCGGTTAAAGCGCTCGGAGAATACATTACTGCGCAGCCAGGCGATTTCTTCGCCTTGAAAATGCACTTTAGTATTGTTCGCAAAGGCGAGCCTCTCGCCATTTGGAAAATTAATGCCCATCAACCCACGAGTAGGGGCGCCCGCACTTTTGACACGAGCTAAAACTTCCTGACCCAAAAAACAGCCCTTGGTGTAACTGGCTGAGTGCTGTTCCAAGCCAGTTTCCGGCAAGAAATTCTCGTTGGAGAAATCGACCCCCAAGCGCGCCTGACCTGCTTCCACGCGAGCCACTTCGACTTGATCGGCAGTCATTGCTTCTAATCCCGAGTCGCTGCAGGCAGCAAAAAACTTTTCAGCGAATGTCTCTTGATCAGACTTCGTCACCCAGAGAAAGTAACCTTCATCGCCACCGCAGGAAGACTTCATAACGTGCACTGGGCAGCGCCAGAGAGACACATCGGTCAGACATTGCGTAAACACTTCCAGGCGACTGGCACCAGAAAAGCCTGCGTTAATCACACGCTTAGCGCGCGGTCCCTGCACGACAAAGAAAGTACCGGTATGCGTAAGATCAATAAATTCGACTTTATCGGCAAAGCGGTACTTATCCAGATGTTCGAGAATGGCTGAGATCTGTTCTTTCTCAACCAGGATGCGGTACGAGTCATGCTTGCGAAAGAGTCGAAAATACGCCTGAATATGGGCTTTCCGATCGAGTATGCAAGTTATTTGAGAACAGTACTGGCCAAGCTGCAAAACATCATTGGTCGTTTGAG
>CAJCHQ010000079.1 GCA_903970295.1 Bryobacterales bacterium | reverse complement strand
GGCCGTGGCTGGCTTTTTTATAGCCTGCGTGTTTGATTTGGCGGAGCCAGGATCGTCTGTTGGTTTGCCTGCAGACCTTGGTGCCAAGTTGGTGGCATCTGCGTCAGGCGTTTTTTCCATCATCGAATTTTTGTCGGAGTTTCCGTTCGAGTCTGGTGGGGAGTTCTTATCGGAGAAAGTATTTTTGTCCGATCCGGTGGTTTTGTCTGGCGGCCAATAATCTTCGTTGGCGTTTTTGCCGGCGTTTTTGCCTGTGTTTTTCTCCTGCTTTTCTTTTTTAGCCGGTTTTTCTTTTTTAACTGGTGCCGTGGGCTCCTCATCTTCGCTTTTTTTCTTCTTTTTCTTGAATAATCCTTTGCCTTCGTGATCATCTGGCTGCGAGGATTTTTCTTCTTTGCGTTTTTTCGGTTCCAAAACCTCTTTGCCCTTGCCTGGAACCAGAGGTAGACGGGCATTCTGATCGCCCTTTGCCCCTTCCATCAATTCGATAAAAGATTGCGGTTTTGGACCATATTTGTAAGGAAGCGACCAATTTTCAACTTCTTTTCTGGCTTTTTTGATCAGTGCGGGAAAGCTGATTTCATAAGTTTCTACAGTAATGTAATCAGGCGTGACGCTGAATATTCTGTAAGCACATGGGTAAACTGCCAGGCTTGGCGAAGACACATGCCAAACGTTTTTCTCTTGTTGAATGCGACTGATGTGGACGTTGCCGCTCAGAGCCAATCGCACATTCGAATGCTGTCCCATGATCTCGCGAGCTGTCGCTCCTTGAGGCACGATATAGTCGTCCCAGGGAGCACCACCGTCAAATGGTGCCGGAGGCAGCAGTGGATGATGACTGACGACGATCGTGAATTTGTTGCGATTGGAATTGAGATCGGCTCTCAACCAATCGAGTTGCGATTTTGACAAGTAACCTGTAGTGGTGTGCGGCTGACTCGTATCCAGTCCGATCAAATGCACGCCGCTCAAAGGATCCTGAGACCAATAAGGTTTATTGGAGTCGATCCCTTTGCCTTTCCAATCGGGTCCATAAGTCTTCATCCGGTCGACAGGAAATTTGGATGAAACATCCTGCTCGCCGAGAACAAAGTTCCAGGGACAAGAAAGCACTTGTACGACATCGATAAAGAGCTGCCAATTAACATCGTCAGCGCCTGGATCCTCAACATTGTCGCCACCGAAGATGACGAAATCGACGTCTTCGCGGTTGAGATTTTTTACGGCATCTTGCAAAAACAACTGACTCTCTTGCAAGAGTTTATAACTGTCGGGTTGACCGTTTACGAGGTAAGAACCAGTAACGAAGCCGAATTTGAAAGGCTTAAAGTTGTTGAAGACAGCCTCGGCTGGCGGCGCGAACGGAAGCAGTGTGAATCCAGCTAAACCAAATAAGAAATGCCGACGAGTAAGTAATGACAACTTTACGCGTGCCTTCCCTGAATCAATGCCATCGCTTCTGCCCTTGTCGCTGGGTCTTTGAAGCATCCCCTGATTGCCGAAGTGATCGTTTTGCTTCCAGGTTTGCGAATACCTCTGATAGACATACAGAGATGCTCGGCTTCGATGACTACAATAACACCATCCGGCTGTAGCTTGTCGACTATAGTGTCGGCGATCTGAGAAGTCATGCGTTCCTGAACTTGCAAACGTCTCGAAAGCAATTCGACTACCCGAGCCAGCTTCGACAAGCCAGTAATTTTGCCATCATGCGGCATATAACCGACATGCGCTACACCTATGAATGGCACCATATGATGCTCGCACATCGCTGAGAATGATATATCTCGCACTAATACCATGCCTGATTCGGCAGTGAACGTGCAACTTATTTCGGCTCTGGGATCTTCGTGCAGTCCATAGAGCAACTCGCTGTACATACGAGCAACTCGTTCGGGTGTTGAACGCAAGCCTTCTCGGTCAGGATCTTCACCGATACCCTCGAGGATCAATTTGACGCCGGCAGCAATTTTCTCCAAATCCATACCTTTGTTGTCCCCGTTGTCCCCGTTGTCCCCGCTGCTTGTTTTGCCTTTGGCGCCATCCCGGCGTCCGGCTCGTCTCATCGCACCAGCAGCCGCCCCAGCTGCCTGCGTGGCACTGCGGCTGGTCTGAGCCGAGCAATCTGTCGGACTCAAGTCAATGGTATCCATCGGTCACCTCATCTGCCGGGAATCGGCTGTCAGTGCTGGCGCGAGCAATTAGTATAGTCTGCACCATGATGAGTCTAATTTTATATGTGTTAGAACTGAAGGAACATCAACTCGAGCTGTGCATTACGGACTGTATACTTTGCCAGTCGGTCCCCATGGGAAAAAGGATGGTTTGAGGTAGGTTCTCTGGTTTCGGACGAGATTGCTAGATGAAGGCTGGAGCGGTTTGAAGCTTAGATATTGTTCAGATCGGGGTGCGCCAGCTCAGTTGCATCTGCATGCTCTGCCAGGACGAATTGCGAGATTCATTACTTCTATTCACTGGAATCAAGGGCATCAAATTTCGTACGATGGATTAGCCCGGAGATAGTTTTAACCAATGGCGGCACGAAGTTGATCGCGAAATTCGCAAAAGAAATGCAGTCGCCGGTAGGCGACAAAATGGGGACAACCTGTCTCTGTTCCGGGAGTAAATAATGGCAATCCACAAAACCTCTGTCATCGCCGATGGTGCTCATATAGATGCGACGGTGGAGATAGGGCCCTATGCGGTCATCGGCGAACACGTCAAAATCGGAAGTGGTACCAAAATTGGTGCGCATGCGGTGATCGACGGTATCACGACAATCGGCAAAGACTGCAAAATATACGCTGGAGCGAGTATCGGCTTGGACCCCCA
>CAJCHQ010000078.1 GCA_903970295.1 Bryobacterales bacterium | reverse complement strand
ATGAGGGCCAGGCGCAGTCGTTGCCGAAGCGGTTCCGTGTGCAGCCGTGGTTGGCTCTGGCGCTGGCACCGCTTGTGGTGGCGTTACCGCAGCCGTCGACGGTGGCATTGGTTTATCGCTCGCTGGCCACTTGTAACCAGTCGTAGAACCAGCTTTTTTAGCCGTTGCCGACCGATTATCAACCGGTGTCACTCTGGTAATCGTAGGAGTCGGAAATGATTGAGGTTGAGCCGTGCCGCTTTCACCGGGCGCTGCCGCCGGCGCGTCCTGGATCGTTTTAGCCGGATTATCAAATTCCTTAGGCAAAGACAATAGCAAGACGTCATTGAGCAAATTTACATCCTGGAACGGCACGCTCCAAATCGCGTGCGATGCGCTGCCTTCGCCCTCGAACAAGGTCCAGACCGGGTCTGTTTGTCCCAGATCGACGCGCACGCCCAGACTGTAATTTTTTCCGGTCCGGGGCGAGCGCCATGGCAGTTCAACCAGGCACCCTTTGGCTCCCTTCGCTTGCTCGAAAGCTCTTTCCAGCTCATGCAGCTTCGGTAGTCTGTTTAAAGATTCGAGACGTAAATGCTTTTGTGGTTTATACATCTACTGTTGTGTAATCCGCCGCCTGCTGTCTATTTACCACGCTAGACCCTATAGTCTTGCACATGAGCGCTGAAAAGGAAAACCAGAAAAGGCAGGACACGCCGCTGTCCTGCTCTTTCCCGATTAGGTCCCGTATTTGGCCAGAAAGCCGCGCATTTTGGCTCCGTCTAGACAGGCACTAAAGACATACGCTGCCGTTGTCATATAGATTATGTTCAGACCGAAAGCGCACCAGACATGGTTCAGATCCAGAGCTTGTCCGGCCAGCAATTGGCGCATGCCTTCAAAGACATGGGATGCGGGCACACACAAGGCTACCGGCTGCAACCAGGCGGGCAACACGCTGACAGGGTAGAAGCAAGCCGAGATCGGTTGCAACAAGCCTGGCACTGCCCAGGCCAATGCCTCAGCAGGCGGCCCCCAACGCAGCACACATGCTGTCGTCAGCATGCCGATCGACCAGCCCATCAGAATCAGGTTCACGAACAGAAATCCAAGGTTCAAACCCAATGCAAACAGATTGACCGAGTCGATGAAAAAGGCCAACATGCCCAATAAAACGAGCACGATAAAGGCCTGGGCAAGACCCATCAGACAGCCGGCACCAACGTATTCGTATGCTCTGATCGGAGCGACGAACAAGTTGAGCAAGTTACGCGACCAGACATCATCCAGAAAGGAGACGCTGACCACTTGCTGAGCTCGATAAAGCACGTTCCAAAATATAATCGCACCAATCAAGAACGTGACGAAACCGGGCACGGTGTTGCTGACTTTCATCATGTACACAGTGACGAATCCCCAGAGCAACAAATCCAATATCGGCCAGAAGGTCACGTCCAGCAAGCGGAATGTGTTGCGTGAGCACACGAATGCGTACTTCAATATCAGTGCTCTTATAACTCTCCAATTCATTTTCTTATACCTTTTGAATTAGTTGTGATCTTGCGATCGCGATGAAGGCTTCTTCTAAAGTTGCACTTTCGAATTTGTTCAAAATGTCAGCGGCGGAGCCATTTGCGATAATGTGTCCGTGCTGCATGAAGAGAATTCGATCGCACAATTCGGCGACGTCCAGCATGTTGTGTGATGTGTTGATCACTGTCATACCAGTGTCTTTTTGCCTGGCGGCCAGAATCTTTCTCACCTTATCGGCGAGGTCAGGATCGAGTGAGGCTGTAGGCTCGTCCAGGAGAAGCAACTCCGGATCGTTTAGCAGTGCTTTGCACAGCGTCAACCGTGTCTGCTCACCGGAAGAAAGAGATCCAGTGATCTTGTTTCTCATGTGAGACAGCTCGAACATCTCGAGAAGCTGGTCGATTTTCTTTTTGCCGTTTCGCACTCCGTATATTTCGGCAAAAACAAATAAGTTCTCCCAGACCCGCAAGTTATACGGCAACGATTGATACGCCGACGCAAAGTTCATGCGTTGAAGAATCTGCACTCGTGATGAGCGCATCTCTTCCCCAAATATTTTGATCGTCCCACTGGTGGGTGTGATCAAACCAAGCAGCATGTGGATGGTCGTGGTTTTACCGGCACCATTGGCACCAAGCAAACCGAGGATTTCTCCACGCCTGACTTCGAAGCTCAAATCTTCGACGGCTACGGTATTGCCAAATTCTTTTCGCAAGCCGCGCACATCTACTATGTTGTTTACCATAACAACACTCTCCATTTGTATTAGTGTGCAATTCCAAACACGACAAAAACGGGCAGTTGCCTCGACTGTACAGGAATGATTAACGTTCTGACAGCTTTGTCAGACGAACATTCTCAGTGCAAGTCACAACCGCCCGCAAACCCAGCTGGGCTGCCGCGAATATCAAACCAATGATTTACCGAGAACGCTCGTCAATGACGAGGACGCTTCCCATTCGTAAAAATTTCGAATTTCATTTCTTCACCTGTGTCTTTTAAATACTCTATGCACCAACGATAACTGAAACATGGCACATTGGCAAGACACCACTTAATCGATTCGGATAATAACCACTTTATGCCAGCCGCTATTCAAGCGCACCAGGCACGGTGACATGCACCGAATGGCGAAAGAGGCAGATTGAAAGTTGAGGACGTCCGGGTTAAGCTGATCGTTTAATATCGTTACGAGACGGTTTTATTCTTGTCGCAAAATTGGAAGACGCCAGAAACAGGGGTGAGGGAATGAAAGGATTCGGAGAAATGGCTCAGCCTGTACTGCTCAAGGCGAAGCGCGAATATTTGATCAAAGCAGTCGTGGAAAAATTAGTCGCGGAGGGATTTCCGAGCGAGGAAGAAATTGTCGAGATCGCCACAAACAGTCTGATCGAAGAATTGCAAGAACAAAATTTAGTCGAGGACATTGCCAAATTCACGAAAGCAGCGCTACGCAATCATCTGCGCATTCAAGAAAGTTGGCCTGCGGTGACCGACTGCGACAGGATCGATCAGGCATTTGCCAATTTGGAATCACAGTCGATCATGACGAAGCAGAACTTCTCGCCCGAACCGGAAAATGGCACAGCTGAAATAGTTGCTCTGGCTAAAGCAGAACAGACCAAACGTGCTCTGGAAGGCTTTGTTTTCTACGAAGTCGAAGACACCACCAATGCCGTGGAAACTGGCGAGTTGAATCTGAGCTTTGGCGCCCTGACCGATTCGGCGGCGGCGACGCTGGCAGTGGCAAACCGAGTCGTCGACGCTCTCCGCGCCGAAGGCTTGACAGTCGAATGGGACGGTCAACCAAATGACCGAATCTGCTTGCCAAAAATTCAGTGGAAAAAACGGCGGCGAGAAATCAAAGAAATCAAAGAGAGCGAAGGCTAAACCTGAATCAATTTGCAAAAAAAAGGAGGAGCGGAGCCCTCCTTTCCGGCAATCGATTGGCAAGAAGCTAAAAGCTGCGGCCGCTTGCAAGCGCGTTCACCGCTTGCATGAAGCTACTCGCGTTATTAGGTGCCCCAGACATCTTGCCTCTGACTCGCCCCTGAGCATCCATGACAAACAATGCCGGGATGCCGCGCATGCCGAATTGTCGCATCAGTTGCTGACCATCAGGCGAATCCGACTGCAGTAACACGCCCACATAACTTGTGGACAAGAATTGCTGAACTTCTGGATTTGGATAAATCTTCGTTTCCAGCATTCTGCAAGACCCTCACCAGGTTGCGCCAACATCTATAAACAAAAGTTTGTTCTGTTGCTGTGCCATATTCAGTCCAGATTGCATGTCGTGCAGCCAGTAGCCACCGTCATCTTTTTTGTGCTTATCCTTTTTGGCAATCAAGACTTTGTCGTGATCGCCTGCCGGGGCGGCGCAAATTGGACTCACTTGCAACAGAATAGGTAAAGCCAATAAAGTGGCTAAAATTGCTTTTTTGAGCATAAAAACCCCTATTTTCCTGTTGAAAATTCAACCTTGCGGTTGAGCAGCACAATCATATCCGGTTTCACCCGAATTTCTGGAAACAAGCCAGCAAAAAAGCAGGCAGCCCATCTCGGAGCTGCCTGTCCATCCGGATCTCACCCACGGATGTGCGTTCAAAAAATTTGCCTTGAGAGCGTATATGAAGACCTATTTGATCGACCTGAGCATGTCGACGCTATCGATCTCTTTGCCGCAATATCGGCAGTGTGGATCGAGATTAGCCTTCAACAGATGACCGTTCAGCTCACAAAAGGTGGCTTTGTTTCGCTTCGGCGCGACCGAAAGCGACAGAGCCGAGCTAATCGCCGACCAGAATCCAGCCAAAAATCTGGCTATTACATGTTGGTTCTGCGATTGCGCCCGCATTGCTTTGAGGTTCTGAGAAGTTATACGCGGTCTTCTCGAATTGACTACAGCGCCTTCACTACTAAGGTTACTCACGGTCTAGCCCTCTCTAATCGTCCGGTTAATCTTAGGTCCACTCGGTGGGAACAGCAATATGAAAAAGGTCACCCAGAACTCTATTTTTTCGGCTCAGCCCTGTCTTACGAGGCTCGATTCACTTCAGATTGCTACAATTTCGTTCGATACAAACACCTTAAGCTCCAATTGTGAGAATGTTGTGAGTGTGGAATCCAGGGCTTAAATATGTTGTAAAGCCCCATAAATAAGCGTGTGCGGACACTAGACTGTGGGCAACAGATTAAATCGCGAGGGTATGTGAGTCAGCCGACGCCTAACCGCAAACAAATAGTCGAAAACGCCCATCGCATCGTGATCAAGCTCGGCACTGCCGTGCTCATGAATGAGGGCAGCGGCATTGCACTCAGCCGTTTTTATTCGTTTCTGGAAGGCATAGGCTCCTTGAAAGCGGCCGGCAAAGAAGTTCTCATTGTCACCTCGGGTGCAATCGGACTGGGCGCGCAAAAGCTCAAATTGCCTGGCAGACCTAAGCTCCTACCCCAGAAGCAAGCTTGCGCCGCTGTTGGTCAGGGAATTCTGATGTCCATGTACGCTGACGCTTTCGAGA
>CAJCHQ010000077.1 GCA_903970295.1 Bryobacterales bacterium | reverse complement strand
CAACCCCGCCGCCGGAATCTGCTTCTTCAGTAACATCCACAACCCCGCCGCCGGAATCTGCTTCTTCGGCGGCAGTCACAACTCCGTCACCAGACACTACTTCTGCCGCGACATCCGATAGCACCGGGGTGCGTTATGCTGGATTTGCTACGCATTGGGGCGAAGACGGAGCTGGGTACGCTAACCCAGTAACAGCTGTTCAGCAAATGTATGCAGACGGTGCCACTATGTTCCGCGATAACTATTCGCAGGGAAATACAGCGCTCGATACTGCTGTAAACCGCCTCCAATCTGGGGATGATCCCACAAATCATTGTTGCAAATCCGGAGCAAGCTACAGAAGCGGCGGAGGAATATAAAGGTTATAACGTGCAATTTGAGACCCCGAATGAACCCAACACGGCTTACGATCAGAATGCGTCTGATTGGGCTACGAGTGCCGCATCAACGGCAGCTAGTTATGCCCTTGAATCTGCGCAGATAGCGAACAATATTCATGCAATCGATCCAACTGCTAAAGTTGATGTCGGTTCTGTAAGCGTGGCAGGAGTTGGTTGGGCGCCTGGCGATACATTTACGACAGACTTGGTCCAAGACCTGAAAAACAATAATACCCTGGGTGATTTCAATGCCATTTCCATCCACCCCTATGGCGGAGAAAGTCTGGGCGCAGCTGGCACTGCCGCCGACATCGCCACCTTGCATCAACAGATCAACAACATTGCTGGGAAGCCGCTGCAACTTGATATATCGGAGGTCGGATCTACCGACGAGGCCAGCACATATCTACCGCAGCTTGAAACCGATTTGTCAAAACAAAGCGACATCGGTATGTTTGATAGCTACCAGTGGGCTGGACAGGCATCAAACAATGACGCGGCATATCAAATAGAAGGAACGCCAGCTGAAGCTGCTCTCTCCGCTTCCAATGCTATTTTTAAAGCTACCCCGTTGTCATCGGGAACAGCCCCATGAAGTAATTTCGGAACTAATACACTGCTTCCGATTTTACCCGAGGATTCGGAGGCTCCAGAATGCGCCATAGCACCGCATGCGGTGCACACCAATGCATTGTGAGGTTACGAACGACGTCGCAATCACTAGTTGCGTCTCATTTCTCCCCTGTCATCCGATTTATCTGCCAGCACTCGCCGGATGGGGAAGCGAACCTTGGGGAATATATTCCCTATGACAGAAGGGGAAGAAAACCTAAGAGTTAAGAGCGGCGTTGAGTCACACAGCGCCAATTCAGACGTCGTTCAACCGAACAGCTCCGGCGCCGCTGACACTGCGGTGTCGTCCGCGCCCGGGCATGTGCTTGGTGGGAAGTATAAAATCGTTTCCATCCTCGGTTCTGGCGGCATGGGGTCCGTCTTTCGCGTCCAACACGTCTTTCTGAACAAGGAATATGCCCTGAAAAGATTGGAATGCGGAAAAATCTCAGACTTGGCAATTCGCCGCTTCCAGATGGAAGCCAGAGCCGCGTCCTTACTTAACCATCCCAACCTGGTTCAAGTTCACGATTTTGGTCTGTTGGACAATGAACAGCCATATCTAGTGATGGATTTTGTTGACGGAACCACCCTGGAGGATTATCTCAAGCGACACGGACCGATGGAGTTGAAAAAGGCAGTAGCTCTATTTGTGCAAGTCTGCTTCGGATTGGCTTACGCACACAACCAGGGTGTGGTGCACCGGGATATCAAACCAAGCAACATCATGCTTGTCGATGGGGTACCGGAGGGCACCAAGGGCTGTGTAAAAGTCGTCGACTTCGGTATAGCCAAACTGGTTAACGGAGTACAGGATGACAGTCAAGCCCTGACTCGCAGTGGCGAATTGCTCGGCAGTCCTCTCTATATGAGCCCCGAACAATGCTTGGGTGGGCAGGTCGATCAGCGCTCCGACATTTATTCCGTAGGATGTGCGCTGTTCGAAACACTAACCGGTACGCCACCATATTTGGGGCACAGTTCGTTGCAGACTATGATACAGCATCAGTCGGAGGGCGCTCCCACGCTAAAAGAAGCCTCTCTGGGAAAAGAATTCCCTGAAGCCATTGAGCAAGTTCTGGCCAAGATGCTAAGAAAATCTCCGCCGGAAAGGTATTCCAATCTAACCGCGGTCGCGCAAGATCTTGCGGGCGCTGTAAAGGGAGTCGCCATTGCAGAACCTCTTCCCCAGAAGAAAGTAGCTGCTAAACCCGATCGATTTCTGACCATATCCAGGGGCCGCTTGGCTTTATTATTGGCTACTACGATCTTGATCACTGCACTGACTACTGTGCTCATCGATCGTGCGTTGAATCCACGACCATCAACTCCTCCTCGCGATAAGGCCGACAATCAAGCACCGGTCCCCCAAGTTACCGGTTTTCTCCCTAAACTGGATGAACTCTCCGACTCACCAAAACAGGACCAGCAGTTTTCTCTAGACAAAATTCCCGCGATCACCTCCAAGTTGAAAATTATTGGTGGCAAGAAGAAACAGGAAATTATTTTTCCGGACGAACGCCTGGGATTGTTGATTAAGTGGGACAAAAATGGACCTATAGTTTACGGTGCTCAACACACACTTGTAATTAGCGCTGGCGGCTTTCTGACGCTGGGCTTGGATTGGGACGTATCCTCCCGTCCTTTTAAGGACCCGGATATCCTTCGCAAAATAGAACCTGACATTTTTGGTGGGCTGCAAATAATGCCTCCCGAATTTTCTTCTGATATCGAAAGGTCATTATCTCCAGCCAAATTGAATGCCAATATCGTTTCCGCTCTGGAGATCGCATCTAAGTGGCCGAAATTAGACCTGGTCGGACTTTCAGACGTTTCGGTCAACCAATCGCTGCTCAGCGCTCTCGATCGTATGAACCATCTGCGCATCCTCGAGTTAAAAAAACCACAGGATATTCCTCAAGAATGGCCGAGTGAGGCATTCTACAGCCGCCTGGAAATCTTATCGGTCTCAGAGTTTGAGGCGGCGAA